>NZ_JBAMYD010000025.1:0-81732 GCF_037002925.1 Rhizobium aouanii | reverse complement strand
TGAAAAGTTGCTGGGTCTTCCGCTCCGCGCCAGATAGATCAGCCCACTCGCTTAACCGCTTCCGAAAAAGGCAACACGAGCAGGATATCGCCTGTTTCGTTTCTGATCTCGACGCTTCTTGACGCAATGTCATATCCAAGCAGCACGGCACTGCTCATCAATGCGCGAGCATCACGCACCGCTTCAATGCGAGCGGCATCCAAATCAGCAAGCTCGGTTCCTTCCCAGTCGTCGAGCGATCCTGCTTCAGACAGAATGTTGAAGTAGAAGCGTGGCATTCGAAATCCTTCAAAGCCCGGCAGGATAAGCCGCTTATTTTGCCGTTCAGCAGGGTTCAAATCAACAGCCTTGGGCATGCTTTCGTCATCGCTGCCGATGCCCTTGCGGCCACTGTGCGCAACCGCACTGATAGTTGGCGGCGAGGAGCCAATGGATTAAATTTTAGCATGAGCTTGAACTCAAGATTAACCTGGAGCGGCGAGGCGTAGGAGGATGATATGATCGATTTCAACCTCTCGCTCCGGACGAAAGACGTGAACGTGCTTACGGAGGCTATTCGGACCCGGTACCGGTATAATCGCATCACGCCGACGGAAGGAGCAACGCAATTGCTCTGTAGCGCGGCTGTCGATCTTTTTAGCCAGGGGCACAGGACGCCGGAGGAGCTGGCTACGCTGCTGATCGCCAGGTTTGAAAGCCCTCATTCGCTGAAAATCAACGCGACGACGTCCGCTGCTCATCACTAGCGATATCGATTTCATCCCTTGGCGGACCGTAGGCGCTCTCGGATTTTGGAGGCATCGAAATGCTTCAGTCCCTCATTACCTTGTCCGATCAAGACATCGAAGTCGTCATCACTGCGGTTCGGCAGTGGTGTACAAAGAACCACTGTGAGATCGATAGCAACGAAGGCCGCCGCGCGCTGACCCTTGCCATCGATCTCGTCCAGAACTCCGCCCGGGATAGGCTCCTCCAGAACTTGACGGAGCGCCTTGGCCCCCGGTCCGGTCAGATGGACGCGGAAACCTCCGGCCTAGCTAACCAGCAATAAGTGCCTCCATCTCGATGAATATCGGGGCGGGACATCATTGAGCCCCGTAGCAATCGTAGCGCGGCCGGCGAAGCATCCTGCTCGCGAGATATCTGCGCTTCGGTCGGCGGCGTCTTGGCAGCGTCGGTAACGATCATTCCGACCGGAACGCGGCGGGAAGATCGACAGCCACATCAAGCGGCTGGAAATGCCGCAATTTTTCCGTGATGACAGTGAGGTCATAGGCGCGCGCGGTCGCCGCGATGATGAGATCGCCGAGGCCGGGATGACGGCCCTGGCTCTTGGCTTCATCTTCCAGGGCGCCGACGATGCGCGCGACAACGGTATCCATCGGCAGTATCCGATCGCCGAAACTCTCGGTGATGACGTCCAGCCATGCCGAAAGGCGCTTTGCCCGCTCGATCCCGCCGCGGCGGTGAAGGTTCCGCATTCCCTTCTCGATCTCCGCGACCGACAGGGCCGACAGAAACAGGCTATCGGCTTCACCTTGCTCATGAAACCATGCCCGCACCGGATCGGACGGCGGCACCTTGCCCGGCGCGAACGTCGAGATGATATTCGTGTCGAGAAGATAGGCGGTCACAGATCGATATCGCGCATTTTCGATGGGTTCCGCTCCAGCTCGACCCCACCGGGAAACGTCAACAGGAAATCCCCAAAATTCGGCCGTGGCTTCTTCAAAGCTCTTTTCGCCGCCTCGGCCGCTTCGACGGACACTAGCACGGCAGCGGGCTTTCCGTGCCGCGTGATCGTCACGAACTCTCCGTTTGCCGCTTCGTCCACCAGACCGGCGAAACCGGCCTTCGCCTCTGCCACGCTGATTGTCGACACTGCCGCCTCGTCCTCTAAATGACCATATATGGTCAAATTAGACGGTGGCGCAGGCGGAATCAAGAGAGGAGAATTTTCCAAGGGCGCGGCGGCTGCTTAAGGAAACGCGTTCGGCAGACTATCGTCCAGAATATAGAAGTGTTCGCCGATCTTTCTGACGCTGACGTACTCGTCCGGACCTGGATCGAGATCCACGCATTCCTTCTTTTCCGGGCATGAGATTTGGACACGCTGTTGCCAGGCCGCGGATTGCTCGCCCCTGGGCAAGGCGACTTCATCACTCTCGTCGTAGACGAGCGTCGAGTAGGTTTTCTCGAGGAACGTATCGTCCCATACGAATGTCCTGAATCGTTGCTCTCCGCCCGGCAGATCGGTTCGTTCGATCTCTGCCAGATAGGTTTGCTTGGTCAGCGCAAATCGAACGCTGTCGGAGGTGATGCCGACAGCAGCGAGGATACGAAGCGGGACCAGCAACAGAAGGGGTGCGATTAGGAGAGAGACGAGACGCCGCCAGCGTCGCTGCGCCAGATTGATGCAGAGGGAGCCTGCGACGGCGATCAGGGTCAGGACCCATATGATAAGGCTGATTGTCCACCAATCCCACGTCGGAAGAAGCCAGTATAGCCAAATTGGCGCCAGCCACGGCAGCAACCAGAGGACATATGTCCAGGTAAACTTGTCGCCCCGTTTTTCTGGCTCTGGCATGTTTTCAGCCACCGGCAAATTTCTTTGATTCTCTGATCAACAATAACACGCACGACAGGCTCCTCAACCGGAACGAGTCCCGAAGTGATTCGTTGAGTCGCGTGTCCAGCGTGAGGGAGCTGCATCATGAGCAAGCGACGAAGGTTCAAACCGGTGAAGATCACCATCAATGGCAAGGTGAGGACAGTCTACAATGTCGTGCAGGCCGGCAATACCTTGCTGAATGATTGGCCCGAGCAGACGCCGGCGGCCAAGGTTGCCGAACGGCTTGTGCTTGATGTGTTCAATGATGCCGCCGAGCCCGAGCAGGTGCGGCGGGCGTTCATTACTGCGGCCAAGGCCAGCGACATCAAGTTCAGTTCCTGATCCGTGGCGTCTGGCAAAGTCTTGGCTCACTTCCATGACACATGCTCCTGGTTTTGCAGATCCCGGGTTTTGAACTGCGTCTCCATCCAGGCGGCAGAGACGATCGCTGCGAGGAAGCCGAAGGTGAGGCAGGCGATGGCCTGGATCCGCCACGAGACGAAAGTGACCGGCGCCGGGGTGGTGGGCTTTTCCACGCATTCGCCGGGCGGGCAGGCGCAGCCGGAAAAAGCTTTGACGAGGCAATCGCTCATGAGGCACCGCCTTTCACCGTGTCGATGGCGGCGAGGATTTTCTGGTGAAGCGGGCAGCCGTGATCTTGGCTGCCATCGAAGAAACGTTCGGCCTCCACCAGCGCCTTCAGGAGATCGGGCGCCCCGGCGGTGAAGCGGGCCTTGGCGCGGGTCTTTTTGCTTGCTCCGACCAGTGGGGCGGCAGGAAGGGAAGGGCTCGCGGTTGAACCAGGGGTAAGGTTGGCGGCAGACATCTCCGTTCCCCTCAGGCGTAGAATTGATCGTTGTTGGCGATGCCCATGATCTCGCGGGCATAGCGGTAATGCTCCTCGACGGAGGCTGCCGCCCCGCGCAGCCAGGATGGGCCGCGGATTAAATGTTCGGGACGGCGCAGGAACGCAAAGCCAAGCGCGCCCATGCGCTGGGCCTCGATCGCCATATAGGCACGGCAGTCGCCGATCGTCTGCGCGCCATTCCAGCGGGCATCCCGCCTGCTTTCCTCGGTCTCGATCTTGCGAATGTGCTGCATCGCCCTGTCCTCTCGCCCATTTAATCGGCTTGAGGTTAAGGTATATATAATACCTGATTGCGTCAACAGTAAGAGGTATAAAAAATACCTCTTGGATTGACGAGGTACGAATCATAGGTCTATGTCTGGGACCAGTGATTGGGCGACCGGGTGCAACTCCCGAGCTGACGAAGCCCAGCGGCGCGGGAAGCGAAAGTCCTTAAGTGCGCTGTCAGAAAATCAGGACGAGGGCGAAGCGAATGGCCCCTCTGGCACGTGTCCCATCCCGGCTCCGGCCTTCAGGACTTGGCCAATGCTCTCCCGGCTTCATGGGCTTTGCTCATGGGGTAGGGGGAAGCTTTGGCCGGAACCCTCCCTCACCAGCCTTCAGGAACCTTCTCCTCCTAAGCTGAAGAGAGGAGTGAGAACCGAAGTTGGAGTATGAAGCTAAGAGAAAAGAGGCCGGCCATGCGCAACGAAATCGAAATCACCGACGAAGTGATCGAGGCGAGCCTGGGATCACCGAATTCTATGATCTATGGAAGGACGCTGCCAAAGGACATGTTCCCCGCAGCCATCCGTTCCATCCTCGTGGCGGTGACGAGAATGGTACGCGAACGGCATCCGGAGCGTCCACAATTTCTGGTTTCAGAGGATGAATCGTCCCGATACCCCTCGTAATCCCAGCTGGGGATTGGCGCGCTTCGAAGCTAAATCCTACAGGCCGTACATCTCTCGCGCGGCGCTGTAGGCCAGGAGCAACACCGCGATCGTGACGATATAGAACCAGATTCTGCCTGCGCGTGAGGAAGGGCGTATCATCCTGTTTTCCCTATTGAAATATGATTGATTCGCGGCGTTGTTTCCGAGCCTTGCGCACTCATCTTCACATCTCGATGATCGACCGGCGGACGCGGCCGACGATGGTGACGGCGCCCTGGAATTCCGGCGGCGGCACGTCCTCGTAGGAAGCGGGCTGGAAGGGCGGGTCGTCGTTCGGGCGATAGCGCTTGTAGGTTGCGGCACCCGTCTCGTCGGCGACGACATAGAGCGCGTTCGGCGCCAGGCGCTTGTCGCGCAGATTGACGAAAATGATCGAGCCCGGCGGCGAGATCTTGTTCATCGAATTGCCTTCGACCTCGAGCGCGATCCATTCGCCATCGGGCAGGTCGAGGGCGGCGACCGTCGGGAATTCCGAAAAATCGGTGATCGGCGCCTGCTCGCTCAGCTGGCCGGCGCTGACCCAGGAGATTTTGGGGACATCGGCGACGGAGGCCGGCAGCTCATCCGGATCGAGCGCGTTGCCGGCGCCGAACTGCAGCCAGTTGAGATTGACCTTGAAAGCTTGGGCATACTTCTTCGCATCGGCAATGCCGAAGCCGTTGCGGCCGGATTCATGCGCCTTGTAGACATTGGCATTCCAGCCGAACCGATCGACGATCGCCTTCGGCCCGGCAAAGCCGGCATTCTTTCGGGCCATGACCAGCCGCTTTGCGCGTTCTTCGCGCTCAAATTGTTCCTGATCTTTCAACATGATATAAAAAATACCCTAAATTAAGGTACATGTCATGCCCTAATGTGCTTGACATTACGGGTATTAATTGTACCCTAATCGCCATGACAAACACCGACATCATCAACAACCACATAGCTTTTCTGGCTGGGGAGACGGCGCCATGAGGTTCACCATCTCAAGCGAAGAGCGGCTCGCCATGGACGTCATGCCGACCGGCGTCGTCATTCACCGGCCGCAAGGGCCAAGGGGAGGGCGCATGTCCGTGATCCCCGTTCGCAACGAGGATATCCCCTTCCTCGCCAAGGCCCTGCAGCAGGTGCTGAACGCCAACCGGGAGGTGGAGTCGCTATGACCATCGCCACCGCAACACCCGCCCGCGAGTTCCAGCGCCGCCGAGCCCGCTACACCGGCTGCCCGATCTGTGCAAAGGCGCTGTCGATCGCCGAGGTAATCGAGCGACACTGCGAGAATTGCGATCGGCCGACGCGCCCGGAAGAGATGCGGGAGATATTCCCCGGCGCTCTGCCGACCCCCGACCCCGATAGCCCAGCCCCTCCCTGACGGCTATCGGCCGCTGGCGTCGTTGCCCTCCCTCGGCGACGCCAGCATCCTCGGGCGCGACTGTGTCGTGCCCATTGGGCGCGGCGATGCCGTGCCCACCGGCGCGACGATGTCGTGTCCGACCCAGGCGGCGGCCTGGCAGACGACCGGAGCCTTTGCTCGCGCAAGAGCCCGCTCCGGTCGTCATCGATGAATTGAATCAAGCACGGGACGAGCCACCCGCTCCGGCGGGAACGGCGAGCCGCGTTCGAAATCGGAAAGAAGGACCAAGCGATGAGCATCCAGGCCGAGGCGGCGCCAGCGCAGCAAAGCACGCAGATGAACGCGCTCGAACTCTTCCGCAGCGGCCGGGACTATATCGAGATCGCGGCCCTCCTCGGCACGTCGGTGCCCTCGGTGGAAAGCGAGATCCACCGGCTGCGAAGCGCGGAGAAAGGTGACAGTGCCCAGCAGGACCATGCCGGCGAGATCCGTCGGTTCGTCCGCCGCCCCGCGAGGCCCGGCGCCCCGGTCAATTTTGCCGGCGGGCGACGGAGGCTGCGGGTTTGAAGAGGCTATCTCAAGCGGGAAAGGGACATCGCATGGCTAAGGACACGGTGAGTGAGGAGATCATGGAAATCCTCCGCCCGGTGCTGGGCGAGGAACTGGCGGCAGCGATCATCGAATTTCGCAAGCGCACGCTGAAGAAGCCGCTGACGGTCTATGCCGCGCGGATGCAGGCCAGGGAATATCTGATGACCGGCGATCCGGTCGGCGCCGCCGAGATGCAGATCTTCCGCGGCTGGCAGGCGATCAAATGCGACTGGTATCTCAAGGAGAAAGCGAGGGAAGCCGGGTCGATCAACAGCAGCACGAGAAGGACAGCAGTGGATGCCGCACGAGATTTCCCCTCTGGTGAAGATCATTTCGGGGATGCTTTCTGGCTTCCCGGCATCCGCAGGCACTGATCCCGACATGCAGATCCGCGCCTATCTCGTCGCCGTCGAGGGCCTGCCGGCAGAGGCGGTCTGGCGGGCCGCCAAACGCTTCATCTCCGGCCAGGTCAGGGACCATAACCGCGCCTTTGCCCCGAGCTCGGCGAGCTTTGCCGAAGAGTGCCGCCAGCAGCAGGCGGCGATCGAGGCCGAGCGCCGGCCGCGCCTGGAAGCCGAGCCCGAGGTGCCGCGGCCGAAAGTGCCGGCCTACAAGATGCAGCTGCTGCGTGATGCGGCCAATGGCAGCCGCAGCGCCAAGCGGGAGCTCGCCCGCATGTTTCCCGACAACCCGATCATTGCCCGCGCCGCGCGCGATGCACAGGAGGCCACCAAGTGACCATCACCTTTTGGACGGAAGACAAGATCGTCAAGGCGGAAAAGCTCTGGAAGGAAGGGCTGTCGGCCAGAGAAATCGCCAACCTGTTCGGCTCGAAGAAGAACACCGTCATCAACATGGCGCATCGCAACCGCGACAGGTTCCCCTCGAGGCAAGACACCTGGCATCCGCATCCGAAGGCGGGCCCGCCCGTCCAGCCGATCCGCCACCCCGACCGCGTGACACGGGTGACCCTGTCGGGCGCGCATGTGACGATGCCGCGCGTGCCCAGCATCGACGGGCCCGCTGAGCCATGAGCGCCGTCACCCCACGCGAAACCGAAGTGATCCGCTGGATGGCGGCGGGCAAGACGGCCGCCGAGATCGGCACCATTCTCGGCATCTCGCCGATCACCGTGAACACGCACATCGCCAACGCCAAGATGAAGCTCGGCGTCTTCAAGGAAACGGCGCTGGTCGCCGCGACACTCAGAAACGGCATCATTCGATAGAAGGACGATCAGCATGGGCGGCAAAGCCACCAAGGTGAAGACAGGACGGGTTAACAAGGGCGCCGGCCGGCCGCGCAAGGAAAATGTCGAGCGTTTTCCCTGCGGCAAGATCAAGCCCTTCGAAACCGAGAAGGACAATATCAGCGTCGCGATATCCGCCCGCAGGCGCATCCACGGCTTCGGCCGGACGGTTGATGACGAGACGGTGAAGAGCCCCTTTGCCGGCTACACCCTCGGCCGCATGTTCCTCGACGGCCTGATCACCGCCGAACAGCGCCAGGCCGGCGACGACTATGCCGAGACGATCGCCCGCTACCACAAGACCACAGGCATCCCGGCCCCGAGCCCCAGAGCGCAATCGCTGTTCTCCGTCAAAGGCCATGAGGGCGAGCCGACCGAAACCTTCGCCGACCGCGCCCGCAAGGCCAGCAACCGCATGATGGCGCTGCAGGGCATCCTGCTGCGCTGCCCTGATGGCCCGCAGGTGCGCAGCATGGTCTATAACGTGACGGTGATGGATTACGACCACTTGCGCCAGATGCCGCCGCAGCAGCTGTTGTGGCTGCGACGGGGGCTGACGGCTTTGCGGGGGGCGAGGGGTGGGTGATGGGCGTGGCTCACGCCTTGTGTTGAGCCGTCGGATTTGCGGCTACGACTGGGTCCAGCGGTGTTCCAAGCTGAGCCACAAACGGACATTGCTTCCATTGTAGAACGTTGTTACGCATACTCAATTTTAGTGCCCGCAAGCCCTTCGAGAATTCCAATCATTTCCCCGACGACCTACGAGTACGTATGAATTTCTTCGCTGTTATATTGGGCGTGCTCGCCATCTGCGCCCTGCTGTTCATAGCAGCCATCGCAATTCTCTTTATTGGGCTGCGACGCATGTGGCGACGGACGCGGCCTAACCAACTCTTCCTGAGAACTCTCATTGTTGCTTTTGGCCTAGGGGCTATCGCATTGCCCTGCGTTGCCCTCAAAATTAGTGAACGAGACTCCGTTCTCGCACGCGTTCCCAAACCACTCGAAGTGGTGGAGATCGAATACCGTCTGGAAGAATCTTGGGGTGTCGGTTTCATGCCCGGAGACAACGAGACCGGTTTCGTTGTCTATCGGCTGACCGATGACAGCGCAGACTGGGCACGAAAACAGGGCAGCCAACTGGGCAACATGCTGGCGGGGGCAAAAGGAGCGTGGCGTGAAACACCGGTCGACGACAGTAGCGACCAAACAGCGATAGGCCAATGGCATCACTACGACCGTGATCCGGATATGATGGCGGTAGAGCGTCCTAAGCACCACCCTCCGACAATATTCGAATATCTAGAGAAGTACGGCTTCACGATCTCAATTGCTCAAGGGCGGGATCACGAAGCCAACCAGTCGATACAGTCAACTGGATCGTTTTACTCCTACGGAAAAGGCGGCAGTGTCACGATCATTGATCCGGGCCGGGGTAAGGTTTATTTCGCTTACGCTGGATGAGCATCCATGACCATTCGCGATAACTTTGGATCCGGATTCGGGGTCAAAGACAAACGGCCTTAGCCGCTATGGAAACTCTGCGCCAAAAGCCGACGCTCACCCGCGTGGGCGCTGAATCAGATCCATCGCATACTCTTCCATTCAGGCGACCTCAAGCATCCCCTCGTCAAGCACACCACGGCTGGCCAGTTCGGTCTCCCATGCGGAACCCGCTGCAGCAAGGTTGCGCATATGCTGCTGCATTTGCCGAACCCGTTCGATTCCGGCCTGCATGATGCCGATCTCCGGCGCTATACCGTAGGCATCGAGTAACAATTGAAAGCGCCGGGCTTTCTCGCGGACGCTCGTTTGCAAGCCATGCGCCTCGCATTTTTCGTTACGCCAGAACGGCACCCAACGCCAGGCAACAAAGCCAAGGTCCCAGGCGCGCGGTCCCGGCGCTGCCGCGTCCCAATCGATGAAAGCCACGGGGAGCCCTGCCTGAAAGACCGTATTCCACGGCGTCAAATCATTGTGGCAGACTGTTTCAACGGGGTGGCGGGCGTCAAGACGCCATTCGCGATCTCTCCATAAGAAGCTGGCTGCAGCATCGTGGTAGGATCGCAGCAATTTTCCCAGGCGCTCGAGGACACTGTCGCGCCAGACATAATTCGGGAGACGGAGGTCGAAGCGTCCGCCTTTGTCGGGAAGGAAACCTTCGCCGTTGCCGACTTCACCCTCGATATAGGTGAGGATTTCCCGTCCCTGATCATCGAGGCCGAGAGCACGCGGGGACCCATCAAAGCCCTGGCGCTCGACGTGTCGCAGCAGGTCGAGAACAGCGGGAGACCACGCACGTCCGCCACGCCGCACCGTTTCGCCTATGCGCACGACGTTCGAATCCTTGCCGCCGATAAGTGGAATTTCTGGCTCGTCCATACCCCAGCTTAGGCGTGGGCGAACTGACGGGTCAACGGAGAAAATCCGGCAAAGGCGAGGAGAGTCGAACCGACGTCATCGATGATCGCCGCAAGCAATAGCCGCAAAAGCCCGGATTCCCGCGCTATCCGGTTCATGCCGTGGACTGCCCCTCACCCTAACCCTCTCCCCGTAAAAGACGGGGAGAGGGGACGTGCCAAACGCAGCGTCAAGGTTGAGGAAGCCGGTGCGGCATGTCCCTTCTCCCCGCGCGCGGGGAGAAGGTGGCGGCAGCCGGATGAGGGGCAGGCTGCGATCTATGTGCGGGATTGCCGCATGACATTGGATCCGCTGCTCGCGTCCAAAACGCCGCGGGTCTAAGGCCGGTTGACCGCCCCCGAGCTACTCGGCCCACCGCCGTTCAAAGAACTTTGTCCTGGCGCCCAGATAAATGAGCGCGAGCAAGAGGCCGATGCCGACATAGCGACTTTGATCGACGTCTGACGGACCCTTTTCGTTGCCGCTCCATCGGAGTATTTTGCTCCCAAACTGTCTCAACTTGGCGCTGGAGTGTGCAGTGTTTGCGGACGGCAGTCGCAGGTTTCTGCTCTTTTTGGCCGTCGCATCGTGTCAACTGACGTTGGCACCACGATTGGGTGCGGCAGACGACACCGTTACCATCGGCAGCGGAATGCTGAAGGGTGAGAGGTCGGGCACGGTCGTCAGCTTCAAAGGCATACCCTATGCGGCACCGCCGGTGGGCGATCTGAGATGGCGCAATCCGAGACCAATGGAGACGTGGAGCGGTATCAAGGATGCCCGCGATTTCGGTCCGTCCTGCATGCAGACCGGTGACCTGCCGAAGTCAGAGGATTGTTTGACCCTCAATGTCTGGACGCCCGCCAAGCGTTCCCGGACACCCCTGCCGGTGATGGTTTGGATTTATGGCGGCGCTCTTGCCCAGGGAAACACCCTTCAATATCCCGGCGACCAGCTGGCCGCCCGGAGAGTTGTGTTTGTCAGCATGAACTACCGTGTAGGCCGATTGGGGTACTTTGCCCATCCGGCGCTGATGAAGGAATCCCCTGACGAGCCCGTCGGCAATTATGGTTACATGGACCAGCTCGCAGCCTTGAAATGGGTCCAGCAAAATATCGAAGCCTTCGGCGGCGATCCGAAGAAAGTGACGATATTCGGAGAGTCGGCAGGTGGCGGCTCGGTGATGGCGCACATGATATCGCCATTGTCACGGGGGCTTTTCCGCGGCGCCATTCTACAGTCACCGGGTCTGCCTAGCGCGCGTGCTGAGAGCACGCCTTTGTCACCGCTGAAAGAAGCGGAGAAAACCGCGCTGGACTATGCGGCTTCTCTGGGAATCAATGGCAGCGATGCCGACGCTCTCACCGCCCTTCGGGCGCTGCCTGCCGAAAAGCTGACCGAAGGTGCATCGGCACACGACGTGCTGGCGGGAATGTCGATCGGCAAGCCCGTCATCGGCGTCTCAGGCCCGATCATTGACGGACGGTTTTTGCTCGAAACGCCGGAAGCGGCTTTTGCGGCAGGCCGCCAAGCGCCGGTTCCCGTCATCGTCGGGGCAAATAATCGAGATCTCGGTCTCGGTCAGGCCGCGACGAAAGACGATCTCTTCGCGCTGTTCGGGAAGCATGCAGCCGAAGCCCGCACCCTCTACGATCCCACGGGCCAACAGACGCTCGATGAGCTGAAGCAGCAGGTTCTGGCCGACAAAACGCTTGTCGAACCATCCCGCCACCTCGCTGACGAGATGATCCGCGCCGGTCAGCCGACGTGGTGGTATCGTTTCTCCTATGTCGCCGAGGCTCTCCGCAACGATCCGGCATGGAAAGGCACTCCGCACGGCTTCGAAATTCCGTTTACGCTCAACATTCCAGACGCACTGGTGAAAGACAAGGTTACGCCTGCCGACTGGGCCATGGCCACATTGGCGAGTGCCTACTGGGTCCAATTTGCAACGAGCGGTGACCCCAATGGAGGCTCGCGGCCAAAATGGCCTCACCACGACCCCTTCGTCCACAGGGTCATCGACTTCACCAATCACGGCGTGACGTTCGGAGCCGATCCGCTGAAGCTAAGGCTCGACCTCTGGCAACGATATTGGGAGGAAAAGGAGTGACGGGGTGATGCCTGTCGCTTACTCCCGGCCATCCGTAGGACTGCAGCCCCCGGCCGTAACAGGAAGGCTCTCGTATCCACGTCCTCAGGCTTTCACCACTGAAAAGAACAGGAACCGCGGCTTGGTCGTCAGGCTCTGATAGGCCTGCGGAAAAAGCGTGCGGGCGCGAGGATCGGGCTGGGGCTCGCTGACGATGTCGATCTGAAATCCGGCCGACTTCAGCGCGTCGAACATGGCATGCAGCGGCCGATGCCAGAAGCGCATGGCGATATCCTTTCCGCCGCGCTGCCAGATCTCATCGAAGCTGTAGGTCTCGAAGTAATTGTCGCGGCCGGTCGAGGCGTGATCCATGAAGGGATGGTGGGTGGAAAAGACCAGGCGGCCGCCTTCGGGCAGCAGCCGGTTGAATTCCGAAAGCGGCCTCGACCAGTCGGGCAGATAATGCATGACCAGCGAGGCAAGGATCAGGTCGAAAGCTTCGTCCGCAAACGGCAATGCTTCGTTGAGATCAGCCGTTAGCAGCCGCGCGCGCCCTTGCAGGCGACGTTGCGCGACATCAAGCATGCCCGCACTGGCGTCGATCCCGGTCACGACAGCCCCGCGCTCGACGAGCGCTGCCGCATGCGCCCCGCCGCCGCATCCCGCATCGAGCACGGAAAGCCCTGCGGCGTCGCCAACCAGGGCAAGAATAGCCGGCCGCTCGTAATAGGCATTCCAGACGTTGATCTCGTTATCGGCATCATAAGCCGCCGCGAACGCATCATAATCATTCTCGGCCAAGATTTTCCCTTTCCGAAGACTGTTCGCAGACGCCTGCCCATCGAGGCTTGATCGATCGATACTTCCATTTTATCGCCCAGCCAACTCCATTGGCCCGGGTCCTATCGATAGGCAGAGCCGGATCGCCGATATCAGTGACTTGCCGGAATTCGGTCGCTGGTGTCGCCACCCGCCCTCGTCCTTCGAGGCTCCGGCCTTTGGCCTGCGCACCTCAGGATGAGGGCTGGTCGTGGTGCTTGCCTCGGGCTACCGGCGCGTCTTGCCGCTGCGCTTCCCGTTGAACCAGGCTGCAACCTCTCTCCAGCCTCATCCTGAGATGCCCCAAAGGGGCCTCGAAGGACGGGACTGGCCTCTTGCCTCCCGCCTGTTCAAGCGATTTGCTTTTCCATCACGAGGGTACGCTCTTCGCCAAAAACAACCTCCCGCACCTCGTTGTAACCGAGGCGGGCATAGAAATTTCTCGCAGTCAGAGAGGCGGGAACCTGCAAAGCCTTTATGCCGCTGGCAAAAGCAGCGACTTCAACGGTCTGCATGAGGCGTCTTCCGATGCCGCGCCCCTGAGCCGTCGGAGATACGAAAACCGTCCTCACTGTATCCCCATCAAGGCTTGCCGTTCCCACGGGTTGACCGTCCTGAAACGCGATCCAGACGATCCGGCTGTCCATCAATTTCAGGATCGCGTCGGCAGAGAAGTTGCCGATGACCCTCTCTATGACGCTGGCGGGATAATCCGCAGAATTGCTGATGCGGATCGTATTTGTCACGAACTCGCTAATCAAAGGGGCGTCACTGCCAATGGCGCGCCGGATTTCAATCGCGTCGATCATGGGTGACTTCACGGAATACGGGCGATCACCTTGATCTCGAAGTCGAAGCCGGCGAGCCAGTTGACGCCGATGGCGGTCCAGTTTGGGTAGGGTGGCTTGCTGAACATCTCCTGCTTGACCGCCATGATCGTCCCGAACTGATTTTCGGGGTCGGTGTGGAAGGTGGTGACGTCGACGATATCATCCAGCGTTGCGCCGGCGGCACTCAGCGTCGCCTTCAGGTTTTCAAAGGCGAGCCGCACCTGGCTTTCGAAATCGGGTTCGGGAGTCCCGTCCGGACGGCTGCCGACCTGTCCGGACACAAACAGCAGATCACCGGATCGGATCGCGGCGGAATAGCCGTGCTTTTCGTAAAGAGCATGCCTGTCGGCCGGAAAGATTGCTTCGCGTTGGGTCATTCTGATCTCTCTTCATTGTTGACAACGACCGTTGAGCGCGACGTATCGCTTCACATCTCGCGCCCCATTTGATATACGGTTCGTATGCGAAATGTATGAGATACGCATCGTATGTCAAGACCATATACGCTTCGTATATGAAATTGAGGGATCGAATGGCGAGGAAACGCAGCGAAACGATGCAGGAAAACCGCGTCAAGCTGATCGCGGCGGCGCGCAAGACCTTTGCGGAAAAGGGGTACTCGGCAGCATCGATGGACGAATTGACGGCCGACGCCGGGCTGACACGCGGCGCGCTCTACCACAATTTCGGAGACAAACGCGGGCTGCTGGCGGCGGTCGTCGATCAGATCGACACGGAGATGGCCGTGCGCGCTCAGGAGATCGGAGCTCAGGCGGGTAACGATTGGCAGGGCCTGCTCGCCGAGGGGGCGGCCTATATCGAGATGGCGCTCAATCCGGAAGTCCAGCGCATCGTCCTGCTCGATGGACCTGCGGTGCTGGGCGATCCCTCGCAATGGCCGAGCCAGAACAATTGCCTGCAGGTGACCAGGAGCACGGTCGAGCGCCTGATCTCCCAAGGCATCCTCAAGCCGCTCGACGCAGAGGCGGCCGCCCGATTGCTGAGCGGCGCGGCTCTCAATGCCGCCCTCTGGATCGCCGCCAGCGACGATCCGCAGGGCGTGCTGCCAAAGGCGGTCGAGGCTTTCCATGCCTTGGCGGCAGGCCTGCTAGTGGAGCGTTTGTGATCGACCTCGAACGCTTTCAGGAAAGACCGGAGTGTCGCAAAGTCAGGAGTTGCGCGACAACGGAAAAGCCATCGCGAAACAGACTTGCGAATCGCATAAGTCTGTGCTTATGTGTCGGCATGATCGAGAATGATATTTTCCGCGCCTTGGCTGACCCGACCCGCCGCGCAATCTTCGAGAAGCTGGCGGCGGGCGGCATGAACGCCAGTGCCCTGCGCGAGGGCATGGAGATCAGCCAGCCGGCAATGTCGCAACACCTTTCGGTTTTGCGGAGTGCAAAGCTCGTGAGGGAAGAACGGCAGGGGCGGTTCGTGAATTACGAAGTCGATCCGGACGGGCTGGCTCTCATCGCACAATGGTTGGCGAAATATCGCGCCTACTGGCCTGCCCGCATCGAAGCTCTCAAGGTCTTGCTGAAGGATATGGACCAATGAACGATGGAAAGGCCAAGGAGCAGAAAGACGGCATCGAACTGGAATTCGATCTGGATGAACCGCCGCAAAAGGTCTGGCGTGCAATCAGCATTCCGGAATTTCGAGAAAACTGGTTGCCGAAAGACGCTCTGGCCGATCCCACCCCGGCCACGATCACACCTGGCGAGCAAGTCCGTTATAGCCTGCGCGACGACGCTCCACCTTTCCTTGAAAGCACGGTGACGTTCACGATCGTCCCGAACGCGACCGGCGGCACCCGCCTGCGCATCATCCACGAGCTCACCGACGCGAGGCTTGACCGGATGGCGGAAACGGCCGCGAACAGCAACAGTCCGGCCCTCATGCTCGCCGCCTGACGCGGCAAGCTCTCCCCTTTAATTCTGGAAGATTGGAGTTCGCCGATGCGCGAAGCGATGCAACTCGTCCCTATGGTCGTAGAACAATCCAGCAGAGGGGAGCGGTCTTTTGACATTTACTCCCGCCTTCTGCGCGAACGCATCATCTTCCTCAACGGCGAGGTCAACGATACCGTTTCCGCTCTGGTCTGCGCGCAGCTACTATTCCTCGAGGCTGAGAATCCAAACAAGCCGATCAATCTTTACATCAATTCGCCGGGCGGCGTCGTGACCAGCGGCTTCGCCATGTACGACACCATGCGCTTTATCCGCGCGCCGGTTCATACGCTTTGCATGGGCACAGCCCGTTCCATGGGATCGTTCCTGCTGATGGCAGGCGAGGCCGGCGGAAGAGCTGCCTTGCCCAATTCCAGTATCCTCATTCACCAGCCATCCGGCGGCTTCCAGGGCCAGGCTTCCGACATGCTGATTCATGCCGAAGAAATTCTGAAGACCAAGCAGCGCATGACGCGGCTCTACGCGGAGCATTGCGGACGCTCCTATGAAGACTTCGAGCGCGGGATGGATCGCGACCGCTTCATGACCGCGGAAGAAGCATTGGAATGGGGTATCATCGACCGTATTCTCAAGGTTCGGGAAGGCGAAATTGCCGATTAAAGCGGCACTTGTTTTCCGAACTTTTCAACCTCGCAGAATAAGTTCCCGATCGTCGACCGGTTCGGCACCGGCTACGTCACCATGGATCAGGTGCGCCAGCACTATGCCGATCCCGGAAAGTCAACGGCTACGCCTGACGCGCCGAAGCCCCTAGCCTCTAACGATTTCGCTGATCTGCACGATGGGCGCGATGTCCGTATAGTTGGCCACGTCCGCCGCGATCTCCGCGCGGTGAGGACCGAACGCCTCCTGGAATATCGCGAGCGTCGGCGAGTAGACGTGGCACGCCGCGACGAACTCCGGCGCGCTTCCAGGTTCGCGACCCGCAAGGCCCTTTTCGATCTCGTAGCGCAGGCAGGCATCGCCGAGCCGTTCCTGGATCAGTGGCATGTGGCGGGTGCGGTAGTAGTCGTGATCGAACCTCGAGCCGCCATCGGCCGGATAATAGACGCTCATCTTGATCATGGTCGGGCTCCTGCCTGAACGCCTCTCCGAGCGTCCGAAGGGCTTTCTAGCTCACCGACTCGTCAAGCCGCAACCGGATTTCTGGCCGAAGCGAGTTTGACGAGAGCAAGTTAGTTTTCGCTGTGCTTTCCGAAGCGGGTGGCGATTACGGAGGCAAAGAGTCCAGGCCGGGCGGAACCGTTGCAGCGGCTATCGGTTAATCCGCGGAGGTCGCGGCGTGCCAATCGGACGTGACGGAGATGGTGAACGCACCGGTTTTTCCGATTTCTCGGTGCGGGCAACGAAATGCCAGGCGAGCACCTTACCCGTTCGCCACGATCTCATCCCGGACAACAGGATTGGCGAGGATCGAACCGTCAACCAGGGCCACACATCGATCACTGTCTTCTGAGCGCGCAAACCGCCGCCCGCCCATCATAGGCGGTGGAACAGGCGAGCGACCATGCTCCGTGTGGATCGATCAGAGGAGGAAAAGGTCATGAGCAAAAATAATTGGAAGGCCGGGCTCCGCGCCAAGCTGGAGCATCTCGTCGACGACTGCGTTGTGGCCGGGGCCAGACAGCAGGACGTCTTCGATACGATCATCAAGGAGATCGGCAATCTGCGCGCAGCCCTCGAGCGCGATCCCGACCCTGCAGACGACGATGTTGCCGTCATTGAGGAGCCTGCAAACGATTGGCCCGCGGCCGACAAGTGACCTGAAGCCGATCGGGGAGGGCACGCGAGCGCTTTGGGGCGGGCTTATGGAACCAACTGGCGCAGCGAAGATTTACAGTCTTGTCGCTTGGCAATCGTTTAGCCCGGATCTGCGAGACGTGATTGCCCGCGCCGGCCGCGCATCATTCACAAGGGGGAATTGCTATGGAAAATGCAGGTATCGGCTGGATCGCCGCCATCATCATCGGCGGCATTGCCGGCTGGCTCGCCGAATTGCTGATGAAGAGCAACATGGGCGTGCTGATGAACATCGTTCTCGGTATTGTCGGCGCCATCGTCGCCAACTTTATCCTGTCGCTCTTCGGCGTCGTCCTTGGCGGATGGCTGGGTTATTTGATCGCGGGCTTCATTGGAGCCTGCATCCTCATCGCTGTTGCGAGAATGGTCAGGCGCACGGCCTGACCAAACAGAAGGCGGCTTCGCAAACCGGCCGCCTTCGGCATCCCCAAGTTTTCAACTTGGAATGACGCTGCGGCGCTCCTGTCGTGGGACTGACCGCCGATGAGATCGGTCACACCGCCGCTGCACGTCTCGGCAAAACGAGATCGCCGACCGTGTACGTATGGAACTCGCTTTTTGAGACCGCATCGAGCCTGCGGAACTTCTCGACGAAGACCGGATCGGAGAAGAATTCGTCGACGTTTCCGGCGCCTTGGATCGCCTCGACATTGACCACCGTCTGGCCGTCGCTGCTCTTTGCCAGGCTGCTCCACAAAAAGCCGTCTTTCCGATCGGCGACGTAGTGAACGACATCCTGGATGATGTCGAAGGCTTCCTGCTGCTTGCCCGGATGGACGTGGATGACATTGACGATAAAGGTCGTTGGTGCGGGCGCGCCGGCAAAGGCGGCAATGAGGTTCGTTTCCATGTGTGTCTCCATCTGAAGCTCGGGCCATTGCGGCCGCGGCGACATCTGGATATTGGGATCGAGATAGCGGATAAATGGGCGGCTATTCGCAACACACCGGATGAAAATTCCGCAATAGGATGTTCATTGGACAAGCTCGGCACGCTCGGCATCTTCATTCAGGTGGCAGAAGTAGGAAGCTTCGTGGCAGCCGGCCACCGTCTCGGGCTCTCCGGCTCGGCCGTCGGCAAGGCGATTGCCCGGCTCGAAGACGAGCTCAGCGTCCGATTGTTCAATCGCTCGACCCGCAGCATGGCCCTGACGGAGGAAGGCCGGGTCTTTCTCGATGCGTGCTGGCGCATTCAATCGGAATACGAGTCCGCCCAGTCGCGGCTGTCGAACGCGCAGCTCGTTCCCAGCGGGCAGCTGCGCGTGAGCCTTCCGCTGGCCGGCATGCTGCTGATGCCGACCATCTCCGCCTTCATGCAAACCTATCCGAAGATCAATCTCGACCTCGACTTTTCCGATCGTCTGGTCGACGTCATCGAAGAAGGGTTTGACGCCGTAATCCGCACCGGCGAGGTGAGGGACACTCGGCTGATGAGCCGGAAGCTCGGTACGTTCAGGCACCGGATCGTTGCCGCACCGGAATATCTGATGGCCCATGGCCACCCGCAAGTGCCGGAAGATCTTCTGGAGCATCGTTGCCTTCACCACCGTTTCGCCAATTCCGGCAAGCTCGAGCCCTGGCCGCTGGCCCGCGATGGGGATGAAGTCAAACTCGACCTGCCTGTGACGACGGTCGCGAGCACCCTGGAGCCGCTCATCTATCTCGCGGAGCGCTCTTTCGGGATCACCTGTCTTCCGGCATTTGCCGTGGCCTCGGAGGTCGCAGAGGGCAAACTGGTTTCGCTGCTGGATGATTATCTGGCCGACACCGGGACGTTTCGGGTCCTCTGGCCGACAAACAGATATCTTTCCCCCAAGGTTCGGGTGTTCGTCGACTACATGGCCACGAACCTCTTCGCCGGGTGATGGTTCCGATCGCTGGGCGAAATGTCTCGGCAGCGACCCGCCATTTGCGGGCCTCTGAACAGATTGGGCAAAAACTAGAGTTCCGGAACAGGGGCGCAGCCGCCGGACATTTGAAATCCCGACCGACCTACCGCAAAGGCTGATAGCAGCCGCAATAGATCATGCTGTCCGTCGAGCGGAGTTCGACGCGCCCGTCCATCGGCGTCCGCAGCTTGCCTACTGCGTGGGAAAACGGCTGAGCATCCGGTCCTGGACGTTCTCCCAACCGACGATCATCGCGGCAAGCGAGATGGCTTTGTCGCGGTCTGCAGCCTTGGTTATAAAGCCTTCGAGCAGGACGACAGGGCCGAGCATCCTGATCTCGATGGCACTGCTGTCGATATTCGGATCGGCGGAAAGGGCTGCTTCGATTGTGGCGATCGTGGACGCCGAACTATGGCCTTGCGAGCAGCGCTCCTCGTGATTGTAGTTATCGGGGCCGAACTTCATTTTCTCCTCCTGTTCCGCCCCTCCACGAATTACACTATACCTCGCATTAGATATGAGCAGCGTGCCCTGACATCACCAGCCGGACTTAAGTCCGGCTTTCCCTCGGCACGATCCGCATTAGATTCTCCTGATCCTTGCTGAAAGGACGTCAGGGAGGTTTAGCATGTTGCCCAACTCCAGTCGGAACCTCCCTGATGACTCTCCAACGCCGCAATGGATGCGGAATGCTTTTGCGTTTGGAGGAGACGGATAGGAAGCGGAACGGTCGGCGACCTCAGTTGGCAACGTATATAACAATAACCTACGGTGCGAGCGGGGTGCCTCGCCGCGCCTACGGCCTAGCTTCGTCGTCAATTTATTCCTCAGCGTCGGAATAGTTTTTATACTGCAGCTTCTGAAGCGGCGCATCCAGCCTTAGGATGAGCCCTGTCGGCGCATAATCAACTGCGACCTCTCCAAAGGCGGACAGGCTGGAACTGACGAGGCGTGTGCCGAACCCCTGCTTGCTCGGAGCTTCCACCGCCGGGCCTCCAACCTCCTGCCAAGTGAAGTTCAGGCGTTGGTCGCCCGCCGCATCGCGTAGGGACCATTCGATTTCGACCGTCCCTGTATCCACCGACAGCGCACCATACTTGCTGGCGTTGGTGACGAGTTCGTGCAGCACCAGGGAGAAGCAAAGGGCCGCCTGCGGACCCAATTCAACCGCAGGACCGCTCGCCTTGAAACGTCCTGACGTCTCAAGTCCGAGATTAATCGCGGTCGCCTCGACGATTGTCGCCATGCTCGTGCCCAGCCAGTTCTGCTGAAGCAAAATGTCGTGCGCCTTTGAATAAGCATTGAGGCGTGCCGTGATCGAATGCTCCGCATCCTCCAAAGAGCTGGCGTTTCGGAAGGATTGGCTGGTGATGGCTTGAACGACGGCCAGCGTGTTTTTCATGCGGTGAGAGAGTTCGTGCATCAGGATGCGCTGCCGTTCCTCGTTCTCTCTCTGCTCGGTACGATCTCTCAGAATCTTCACGAAACCTTCGACTTCGCCGTCGTCCGACGTCAACGCCATCATCTGACCGGACGCCCAGAACAACGAGCCGTCCTTGCGAACGTGCCAGCGCTCATCATTGCCATGACCTTCGGTCAAAGCGGCAGTCATTTCCCGCTGGAGAATCCCGGCCTGCCTGTCTTCCTCGGTGAAGATGATCGCCGCAGGCTGGCCGACAATCTCATCCGCATTCCATCCGAGAATCCGGCGCGCGCCCTCATTCCACGTGGTCACCAGCCCGTCGAGATCCGTGGAGATGATCGCATACTCGATCGCGCTTTGGAGGATCGCTTCGAGAAAGCGCTCCCGGGAGCGGCTGGAATTGGAAAACAGTTTCATGATCATGTGGTGCGTCAGATCCTTTCAGGGCCTGCAAGGCTGAAAGGCCTCATCCTGATTTATACCGGACGGCGTGGCGTTGGCAAAGGCCGCAGCCGTGACACGTTGTCCGGCAAGTCTCGGGGAGTAGCAATCGCTTAAGCCACGCAACTGTCTCGGAAACAAAGACACACCAGCTACGTTATCAGCCGACGACTTTGTGAGCGTACAAGCATGACAGCCCATACCAAAGAAAAACTCCACGGGGATTTGCCCTCCGCATCTTCAAAAGCAGCTTCTGCCGATCGGAAAGAGTTGGCAGCGATCGCATTTGAACGCACCAGGATGCCGATGGTCGTTACCGACGCGCGTAAACCCGACCTGCCGATCGTGCTCGCAAACAAGGCATTCCTTGAACTGACAGGTTACGAGGCCCAGGAGATACTGGGCCGCAACTGTCGTTTCCTCCAAGGTCCTGCTACGTCTCCGATCGCCGTTGCCGAAATTCGTGCCGCTATCGCCGAAGAGCGCGAGGTCACCGTCGAGATCCTCAATTACAAGAGCGGCGGAGAGCAGTTCTGGAACCGCTTGCATCTCAGTCCCATCCATGGTGATGACGGAAGGATCCTGTATTTCTTTGGGTCTCAAATCGACATGACCGAGTACCGGCGGATCGAGGCACTGGAAGCCTCCGAACATCGCCTGCTCATGGAGGTCGACCACCGATCCAAGAATGTCTTGGCGATCGTCGACAGCATCGTCCGCCTGAGCAACGCCGAAGACCCTGCGCTTTACGCCGCCGCCATTCAACACCGCGTTCACGCGCTCGCCCGTGCACATAGCCTGCTTGCTGCACGAAGATGGACAAGCATTTCTCTCGAGGAACTCATTCGCCAGCAGGTGGCGCCGTTCGCGGCCACCCGCGCCTTTTTTAGCGGGCCGGATGTCAAAATGCCGGCACCCGTCGTCCAGCCCCTTGCACTCGTGCTGCATGAGCTCGCGGTCAACGCAGCCCATCACGGTGCGCTTGCCACTGCGCAAGGGAGGCTTTCGATCAGTTGGAAGCCGGGACCGTCCGGGGCCGGCTTTAACATCCGGTGGCAGGAGGTGGGCGCCCCCACTCCACCCAAATTGACCAAGCGAGGTTTTGGTACGGTGATCGTCGGCGCAATGGTTGAAAAGCAGCTTCAAGGACGTCTCGAGAAAACCTGGTCGGAGGAAGGGCTGCTGATCGACATTGAAGTTCCGGCTGCCGGCTCGACCTCCGCATAACGGCACGTTGGCACAGGAAAAGTGATGTCAAGAACCCGCCATCGAGATCGAACGCTTAGGGTCCGCTAGCGCAGGACTGCGAACGATGCGGTACCTTGCCTCAACAAGATTATAAATTCCGAAAGCCGCCAACCCAGCGGCGACCGCGACGTACAGAAAGGATCCCAGCGGAAGCTGGCGGAGCCATTCCAAGGCGTCGCCCATGCTGCCGGCTTGTCCAGGATCCACCCTGAAACCCGCATAGGCGAAAAGGACCCCGGTAATCGCGAACACGACGCCACGGGCGACAAGACCGTAGATGCATACCAACGCCACAATACCCTTTTGATCAGGTATCCGAAGGTGGCGTTCGAACGTCCTGGTGATGCCCTTGGCGGCCGTCACGAAGCCGCCGATGACGAAGCCAGCTCCGACGCCGATCGCAAGATAGGAGCCGAAGGGCTGCGACATGATCCATCCCGCCAGATCCTTCTCACCGGAACTTCCGCTGCTGCCGCCCATGAAAAGAGCTTTGCCGAGTGCATATCCGGCAAGCCCGAGATAGGTGATGGCGCTGCCGAAGAGTGCGGATCGGATCGCCAATCCTCTTGCCTTGCCGCCATGGCCGTCGCTATCGGCTAGTGACTGCGCCAACCTCCAGGCGACAAAACCGAGAAGGCCGAGCCCGATCAATCCGACCCAAACGCGACCGAGCGGCTGCCCAAGCAGTGCCGAAAGCGCGGATTTCGTCTCCGGCCGGCCACCGGCCAGGCCGGAGAAGAGAGCAAGCCCGGCCACAAGGAGAAAGACAACGCCGCGCGCGACATAGCCGCCTTTGGCGAGCAGATCAAATCGATATCCTTTGGTCATCGGCGGTCCCCATCGGTTTGAGCGTGCGATATTAACGCGCCAAGCCGCTGAAAGTTTTCCTGCGGCAAGAAGAGCCAAGCGCGCAAAACTCAGGTCGCGTTCATTGAGTTCGCCGTGCGTCAGCCTTTCGGCGGGTCGAGGCAAGTAGAGCGTCGAGCCGAACCGGCTGGAGTTCACGCGCATCGACGCCGACATCGAACTGACGGGGGACCGGCTTCAGCCTGCCGTGGGAGTGTCCGTGCAGATTGACCGAGCCCTTGCCCATCTTGTTCCAGGTTCTGAACGCGTAGTGGCACAGCACCAGATGGTAACCGTCCAAGCTCAACTCTTTGTAATGCTGGACGCTGCTCCAGCCCGATGCATCGGTCGTCGCCTCTGGATCGTTGTTGCCGACAACGAGGTGTTTCCTGCCGTGCAGGCGGTCGAGGAGCGTGTCGCAATCGCCCGCCCGCGATGACATGAAGTCGCCCAAATGCCAAACTTCGTCGTCGATCCCGACGATCAGGTTCCAGTTCCTGATGAGGGCGACATCGTGGGCCGCCATATCAGGGAAGGGTCGCCGATCGATGCGAAGGACGCGAGAGTCGCCGAAATGGGTGTCGCTGGTGAAGAAGATCATGCTGTTCACCTATGGTCGAGTCTGTCTTCGATCTTCTTGCGGCAGTTGCCGACCTCCTTGCAAGTCTGCCGCAGCGGCTATCGATGGTGCAATGATGCTGTGAGCACCAGTCCCGCACCCTATCGATGACACATTCAACGGAGACGATCTCAGCCAAACCGTGATCTTGAACAGCGGATATTCGTTGCCTAAATCAGCGGCACTCAATGCCGTGAAAGGAGGTAACGATGGCACTTGATATTTTTGAACACCCGATCTACGCGCAACGAAAGTATTTCGTGCAGGAGATCGCTGGGCTTGACGATGTCTTTGACTTTCTCGACGAATGGCCACAGGAGAAACGCGATATCACCTATGAGGTGATGTTGGACGCCTGCCGGAAGGCAGCCAATCGCCAGCTTCCCGCATCGGTCGTTGCGGCGAATTTCAGTCGCTTTCTGAAAAAGCACGGCAAGCTTGCAGAGATAGAAGATGTCCCGACGCACCTGCGGCGGGTCAGCGATCGAAATGTCTCGGGTATTTAGGACCGAAGACGATGGGCGCGGGCCGGGGCGGCCGGTCGGGCGCGTTGCGCTCCTGCCGTATCCGTCGAAAGCGACCGTGACTGGTTGCGCCGGCCCCCGTGGAGCTGCGCAGGCCGAAGCGCAGCTTCCGCGACGTGTTCACACGAAGCCAGGGCTGAGAAACAATGGTCGCGCATGACATGGACACCGCGGCCTTAGTGCCGCCACAGAATTCGGTCCAATCACGCTTGTACAACGAGCGGGTAGCGACGAAATGAGATTGCTGGTTCTTGTGGTCACGGCGGCGCTCTTGCTGACGGCCTTTGCGGCGAGAGCACAGGTTTACGGACCTTATGATGGCTATGACGATTATGGTGGCTATGGCTATGACGATCCATACAGCCCCTACCCACCGATCCCAGACTATGAGCCAGTTCCTCGCCATCGCGACTACCTGCCCGATCGCGGGCAACTGCCAAGACAAAGCGCGAGAGGCACGATCTTAATAGTCACCAGTCAGCATACGCTCTACTACACGACCCCATGGGGCGAGCAGTTCGCGTATCCGATCGCCGTGGGTCGTGAAGGCAAGCAATGGTTCGGCTCCACGCGGGTCGTATCCAAGAAGGAGTATCCTGAATGGAGGCCGACGGCGAGCATGCGCCAGAAGAACCCGAAGCTTCCGGCAGTCGTAAGGCCCGGCCCCTCCAATCCGCTCGGAACACGGGCCATCTATCTTGCCGATGGACTGCTACGCATTCACGGCACCAACGACCCATCATCCATCGGCACCAACGCATCGAGCGGGTGCTTTCGGATGTATCGCCAAGACGTCGAGGAACTTTACGAATTGGTGCAGCCCGGAACTCGCGTCATCGTCCGACGATGAGCCTGGCCGATAAGAACGCCCGCCACTGCGGTGGTCTGAAGCATTTGCCGCCCATCAACGCGCAACCTCGAGACGAGGCGGTTGTGGCTGTGTAAGCCGAACCCTGCCGCATCAAGCAGGCGCCATTCATGCTGTGCGCCCGCGTGCGGGCCGTTCAACGGTCTCTACAAAGGCCTGCAATTCACGCTCATCGAGAGTTTCCTTCTCAAGGAGAAGCCTTGCAGACCGATCCAGTATCTCTCGCCGCTGCCCGAGGAGCGCCACCGTTTCATCGAAGACATGGTCGACGATCCGGCGGATCTCCTCGTCAACCCTCGCTGCGGTCTCATCGGAATAGTCGCGCTCCTGCGGACCGTAATACAGCGGATCAGCCCCCAGTAACGCACGCCGGTCTTTCTCCAGGGCCACGTGTCCCAGCTTGTCGGTCATGCCATAGCGTGTGACGATCGCGCGGGCAATGTCGGCAACTTTAACGAGATCGTCGGCAGCACCGGTCGAAAGATGGCCAAAGACGATCCATTCCGCCGCGCGGCCACCGAGCAGCACCGCCATCTTATTCTCCAGTTCTTCCCGCGTCATCAGGAAGCGATCCTCGATCGGACGCTGGACGGTATAGCCGAGGGCGCCGATCCCTCGGGGAATGATGGACACTTTGTGCACCGGATCGACGCCGGGCAGCGCCATGGCGACCAGCGCATGTCCCATCTCATGATAGGCGACGATTTCACGCTCTCTTGGATTGAGCAGCCGATTGCGCTTTTCGAGGCCGGCGACGATGCGTTCGACGGCGTCATTGAAATCGGCCATCGTCACCGCCTCCGCCCGACGGCGTGTGGCGAGCAGGGCTGCCTCGTTGACGAGATTGGCGAGGTCGGCGCCAGTGAATCCCGGTGTGAGCGCGGCGACCTTTTCCGGTGAGACATCCGCCGCGAGCTTCACTTTCTTAAGGTGCACGCCGAGAATCTGGAGTCGGCCCGACTTGTCCGGCCGATCCACCAGCACCTGCCGATCGAAACGACCGGCACGCAGCAGAGCGGGATCAAGTACCTCCGGTCTGTTGGTTGCGGCCAGCAAGACGAGGCCAGTGGAGGGATCAAAGCCATCCAGCTCGACCAGAAGCTGGTTCAGCGTCTGCTCCTTCTCGTCGTGCCCGCCAGTCATGGAGCCAATCCCACGAGCGCGGCCGAGAGCATCGAGCTCATCGATAAAGATGATGGCGGGTGCTTTGGCGCGCGCCTGCTCAAACAGGTCCCGGACCCGCGCTGCACCGATACCGACAAACATTTCGACGAACTCCGACCCGGAGATCGAGAAAAACGGCACACCGGCTTCGCCCGCGACGGCGCGCGCCAAAAGCGTCTTACCGGTTCCAGGCGGACCCACTAAAAGCACACCCTTTGGCATACGCCCGCCAAGGCGGCCGTAACCCGCCGTGTCCTTCAGGAAATCAACGATCTCCTTCAGTTCGTCCTTGGCCTCGTCGACGCCGGCGACGTCGTTGAACGTCACGCCAGTGTCGGTCTGGACATAGACCCTGGCCTTCGATTTGCCGATCTGCATCAGGCCTCCGCCGAGCCCGCCGCCCATGCGCCTGATCATGAACATCCAGACGCCGACAAAGAGCGCCACGGGAATGAGCCACGACAGCAGATCGCGCAGGAATGTGCTCTCGATCTGACCCGTCACGACTACTCCGTATTGCCGGAGCTGCTGGGCCAGATCAGGCTCGACCCGTGTCGTGACGAAAAAGGGGCGCTCATTCTGCGGCTCCTTGTACCGGCCCTGGATGAAATTATCGGAAACGGCAACCTCGGCGATCTTCCCATCCTTGAGATCCGTCTCGAACTGGCTGTAGGGAATCCGCGCAATTTGGTGAGTAGTCGCGAAAAAGGACTGGAATGCCGCAAGAAGCAAGAAAGCGATAATCCAGTACCAGATGTTGAAGCGCGTCTTCCTGTTCATCTCCATGGCCGTCTACTCCTACCGGACGACCAGAAGGAGTCGCGCGCCCTCACGGACCAGTTCGAGCGCCAATACGCCAGGTTTTTCGGCAATCCTACGCTGCAGCTCGGTGACCGAAGCGACCGGAACTCTATTGAGCGCGACGATCATATCACCTGCTTGAAGGCCGGCGCCGGCAGCCGCGCTGCCGGAAGCCACCTTTTCGATCACCACACCGTAACCTCCGGCTTGCTGCGCCTCTTCGCCAGAAGCATTCCTCATCATAGCGCCCTCGAGCGGCGTGCCGGAGAGAGCTGCGGATGACCGATCGTCCATTGCAATGGTGGCCGTGATCACCTTCTCCTCGTCGCCGCGCTTCACCGTGAGGCTCAGCTTGCTGCCGGCAGGCATGAGGCCAATGCGGTTCCTGAGGTCAGTCGCACCACCGATCGGGCGTCCGTCGGTTGCGGTGACCACGTCTCCGGTCTTCAGTCCGGCCTGTTCAGCCGGCGAGCCCGACTGGACATTGGCGATCAGTGCGCCGCGGAGGTCACCGAGTCCGAGAGCCTCCGCCAGCTCCGGCGTCAGATCCTGAATGCCGATGCCGAGCTCACCACGTTCCACCTTGCCGTGCGCGATCAACTGGTTCATGACCGTCGCCGCCATACTGCTCGGCACAGCAAAGCCGATACCGACGTTGGCGCCGGCGGGGCTTAGAATTGCGGTATTGATGCCGACCAATTTGCCGTCGAGCGTCACCAGGGCACCACCTGAGTTTCCGGGGTTGATTGAGGCATCTGTCTGAATGAAGTCCTCGTAACCTTCAATATTCAGGCCGCTTCGCCCCAACGCACTGACGATGCCTGACGTAACAGTCTGGCCAAGCCCGAACGGATTGCCAATCGCCACGACATAGTCGCCAACCTTAAGTGCATAGGAATCCCCGATCTGGATCGCGGTAAGATTTGCAGCATTGACCTGCAACAGAGCGATGTCCGTTTCCTTGTCGCTGCCGATCAATTTGGCCGAAAGCTCTCGTCCATCCTTCAGCGTTACTGAAATCTCGCTGCCGCCGTCGACGACGTGATGATTGGTGAGCACATAGCCTTTCGCGGCGTCGACGATGACGCCGGATCCTGCGCTCATTCTCGAGCGTTGTCGCTGTTGCGGCAGATTGAAGTACCGGCGGAAGGTGGGATCGCTGAAGAGAGGATTGTCTCGCGACGGTGCGCGGGAGACGACCGCGATGTTGACGACGGCCGGCGTGACTTGTTCAAGCATCGGCGCCAGAGATGGAAGTGACGCCGATGCGGTGCCGGATGCCCGCGTCTGCGAGGTGACCGGCGCTATCGTAAGCAGGATTGCTGCAAAGGCGATCACGACTGACGCGGCAATCCTATGAAATCCCTGGAGGATATCGAACATGGTTTGCTCCTTGGATTTTGACGGGAGGTCAATGCCGCCCAGCCGCAATGCAAACAAACAAGCGGGCCCGGAGTTCCGGGCCCGCTCGCTTTTGCCTCAGGTGGTCGAAAGCGGGTGGTTGTGGGTAAACCAGATGCTGCCTGCGGCCAAAACCGCGACCACGATGCCGGCAATCAGATGTGCCCACATCGCAGCGCCCACCGCCGAGAAACCCAGAACCCATGGCGCCACTACGGCCCAGACGCCGAGCACCAGGTTGATCCATTCTTCCGCCTCGTAAAATGCGAAGAGCGCGGCGGCGGCGATCACGGCGATGGCAAGGCCGACGATCCAGGCATTCCACGCAGCATAGGCCTCGGTTGCGAAACCAAGGAGCCAGGGTGACAGGAAAAGAGCCAGCCCAGCAACGATATTGATGATATCGAATGCTGCACGGTCCTTCGAAGACTGAGATTTCATCATTGTCGTTTCTCCTTACTTGTTTGCATCATCATTGAACCGCCTCCGGTGGCGTGGAGACGGGTGCGGCAGCGGCGTCTTGCCGTTGCCGCGAAGGTGTGGCCGGATCGGCGGCGTGAAGTCGCTTTGTCCCTGACGGTCCGCCCAGAAAGGGTGCGAGCTCGCTGCTGCTGAACGAGCCTCCTGCAATCTCCCGCAGCGCGAGTTCGCTGATGCAGGCATCTGAAGGATCCAGCCTCGGCTCCGCCCCTCGATAGAGGGCGCGGCTTCGTGCGGCAGCAGCCATAGTCAGCGCGAACCTGTTGGGCAGGATCTTCTCGCAATCGAAGACGATAGATGGGTTCATGGCTCCACCTCACGCGGCATCTCGGTTGATCGTTGGGGAATCATAGACGTGGGTCTGCAACCCGGCGTCTCCTGACATGCCGAGGCCGAGCCGTAGCAATGTCGAATCGGAGAAGGCATGAGGTCGTCGGTACGTTCGCCGGCCGGTTCTCTGCTTTGCCGCCGCCGCCTTACTCACCCGACGCTGCACCCTGTAGGTCAGCCCCTGCCGTTCCGCATAGCGGATTGCTGATTCAAGGGTTGGAAATTCCAGCTCAACCTGTGTGAGCGTGTCGGTACTGCCCGTATAGCCCATCAAAGGCTCGATGAACGGTGCGCTACGGCGCTCGAAGACGAGCCGCCAGCCTTTCGTTCGCGGGGTGCCTGACGTCATCGCCGAGCGCGATGGCCTGAAGATTCGGGCGACAGCATCCTCCGGAAATGCCGAGCGGCCGAATGACAGCGGCTTCCGCTGGTTGTCATTCGCCGGCCAGCTACCCGAAACAGCCGTGTCTGGTTTGTGCGTCTCTCTGTTGTGCGTCTCTCTGTTAACTTCCATCATCATATCCCTCCCTATCGGCGAAGGATGCCGGCGGCCGCCACAAGGCCGGCCGCCGGTGGTCGGTTGGTTAGCTCTTGATGGCGATCCGCTTGACTTGCGACTGCGCCTGTTCGCTCTTCGGCAAGGTCACCGTCAACACGCCGTTTTTGAAGCGGGCGTCGATATTGTCTTCCTTGACTTCCGCACCGAGCGGAATGCGACGCTCGAAGCGGCCGTAGTAGCGTTCGGAGAACTGGCGATCCTTGTCCTCGGTCTCGGAGTGCTTTTCGCCTTTCAGCGTCAGCACGCCGTCATTGAGCAGGACTTCGATGTCCTTTTCCTCAAGTCCCGGCACCTCGGCCGTCACCGTGATCTCCTTTTCGTTGTCGGAGATCTCGACGTTCGGCCATCCGCCACCAAAGCCACTGCGGCCAGTCAACGACGGAAAGTTGGAACCGAAGCCGCGGAATGCGTCGTCGAACAATCGGTTCACCTCGCGATGCAGGGACAGGAACGGATCACGATCGTCATCACGCAAAAGGCTGGGAGCCTTATGGCCGTTGTTCCCGCTCCAGGGAATGAGATCACGAACACTCATGTCTTTTCTCCTTTCTCTTGGTTCGCAGCGAAGCGCGCATATCGGCGCCGGGCGTGCCCGGCACCGATGTGCCTTTCGAGGCTTAAGCTGCTTGCGTCTCAGCTTCGATCTGCTTGGTCTCGAACTTTGGAAGCGCCTGGCCAGATCCGATCTCGATCTGGCGCGGCTTCATTTCTTCGGGGATCTCGCGCTTCAGATCGATGATCAGCAGTCCGTCGACGAGTTCAGCGCTTTCGACCTTGACGTGGTCGGCAAGTTCGAAGCGGCGCTGGAAGCTTCGCTGAGCGACGCTGCGATGAAGATACTGCACGTCGTCATCGCTATCCGCCTTCCTGCCCGCGACCACGAGCAGGTTCTGCTCCTGCGTCATCGACAGTTCGTCCTGGGAGAATCCCGCCACCGCCATTTCGATGCGGTATTCATCCTCGCCCGTCTTGAGGATGTCGTAAGGCGGCCAGTTATCGACGGTGTCGATCCCGGCTTGAAGCGCACTTAACATTCGGTCAAAGCCGATGCTTGACCGGAACAGGGGAGAGAAATCGAGGTTTGTCCTCATAGCCATATCCTCCTTTGAAGCAACATGGATACAAGGAGACGCCAAGAGCGACCCGGCGTCTCCTGGACTTTGCCGGTCCCAATTGGGCTACCAGCATAGATCATTTAATTCAGGCGGTTACCGGTTCAAGAGGGGTCGGGGCATCAAGAATGAAAAATTAGTTTGGCAGGCTATTCGGCCGGCGTGAAATCGGCAACGGGCGGGCGGCGTAAGGGCGCTGGACATTGCCAGCCGGGCGTCCAACCAGGCTGTCAAAAAGAGCCCCGCGTTTGAACCTGCGGGGCTAGTGAGCGTACATGGAAAGCGGATCATCGAAGGCTAAACCTTCAGATCCGGCCCCGAAACGCGTTGAAGCCGAAAAAGTTCCGGCACCGCCGGTGAAGGCCGAGCATTGCCTGGTGATGGACGTCGTGGCTGTCCGGCTTCTGGCTTGTGAGAACTCCGGCCCGGCTTTCAGTGGCGACGGCAAAACGCGCGATCAGCGAAGTTCATCGTCACGTGTTTCCGAGGTCGTCCAGCCGTGCGCGCCTCGCCCGAATGAGCGAGACGCCGACGGTGACGGATTTCTTCCCGTGATGTCCTAAAAAAATGCCCCGCCGAGGCGGGGCAAGTTCAGGGGTCTACGAGGAACACCATTGCGTTCCTTTCGATATAACAAAATGGGCCGGCCGGGCTCCCGGTGGGCTTTTGTACCGATCTTTCCAGAGCTTAAACGTGCGGAGATAAGAAAAACCCCGCGAAGATGGGAGGCTTCAGGATCTTTTGGCCCAACGTCAGATCCGACGCAACGGGCTGAAGTGGGATGGCTATCGCCTAAAGGGATTGGAACATGCTCCGGGCGGTCCGGCTGTCAAACCCTCGCCGAGGTCTATTCCTCGGCGGAATGGGCCGGTTGCGTTTTGCGGATCAAAAAAAGGTGCCCCGCCGAAACGGGGCAATCTGGAAAGGACGGATCGTACAGGAAGGAAGGGATGGCGGACGGCCCCGGGATTGGGGCCACCTGTACGATCCTGATGTCAAAACAACGATTGGTCGAAAAAGTTCCTGTGCGCTTCCGCACCAATGCTTGGAATAATCTGTACTTGCGCAACGATTGCTGAGTTCAGAGAAGAAAAACCCCGCTGGAGCGGGGATCAGGAAAGGGGGTGTTTTCTGGGCTAGCGAATTATTTGCGCTGCAAAAACTATTTCGAACATAAATCATAAGTTTTCAATAAAACAATAATCTATGGAATAACTTTTCCCCAGATATCTGCTGAAAACTATCAAAGCATCGTTCGACTTCGCTTTTTCGGCAAGGCGAGTTGTAGCTAATTACAAGAGATGACTTGTAGATCATATGTGTCGGATAGAAACTGTGCTTTGCGGAAACGGGAGGGATTGGCAAATGCATAGAATTATACTGATTGTACTATCTGTAATGTTTCTCGGAACGCAAGCTATTGCTGCTACCGCGATGATAGGAAAGGAGCTTCAGGCTCTGTTTTCAAACGGCAAAGTGATTGCGCTGGGCGGCCCAAAAGAGGGCTACAGCGGGGAGCTTTCTGTACTCAAGGACGGCACCGCACATGGTCAGGTCAAACTCGATTCCGGAGATGTAATCTCAATTGACGGCGTATGGCACATTTCTGGCAACACGTTCTGCCGTACCTGGAAGGGCGGGAGGGACGCGGGCAAGGCGGTATGTGAGACCTGGATTAAAACAGGCCCGAAGTCGGTCAGCATGTTGAACGGAAATGAGAATATTGGCGGAAACTCTTGGAGATAGCATCGAGACCGTGATCGATTTGCAAACCGGGCACAGACGCTGCAAGCACCGGTGATGCAGCTGAGCTGTCGTCCTCTTCCAACTGGAGAATCTGCAGCATCAATCAAGAGGGCCGCCGACCTGTTAAGCCGGGGCGGCCGCCCGGCTTAACAGGAGACAGCGGTTTTCGGGGTGAAAACCAGCCGAGCGACCGGTTTTCAAACCCGCCTGAGGGTTCGTGGTTCCGCCTCTCACCCGAAAGGACTACACCTTCACAAAGCACGAAGCGTCGGCCCTGGGCGCCGGGATCGCCGATAGGACGACAGGGCCAAGCATCCTGATCTCTATGATACTGCTGTCGACATCCGGATCGGCGGAATTGATCCCGCACATCAACTCATGTATACCTTTATGAGGTACGTACATCATATCTACGGCTTGCGAGCCGGGACGGAGAGTTGCGAGGCCAGGGTCGCAGGCCTGGAGTTCGCAACGAGAGGGATTTCGGGAGGGGATCATGACGGGTTTACAACTCAATCCAGATTTTGCGATTGCGGATGAACAGTCGCTTCGGGCGCTGTTCGAGCCGACCCATGCTCTGGCAATCGTGAAGTGTCAGAATTCGCTTGGCGAGCATGCGCAGGAATTCATCCGGCGCTCGCCGTTCTTCTGCATCGGCACGCAGAGTTCGGAGGGAAAGGCCGACGTCAGTCCTCGCGGCGACCCTCCGGGGTTCGTCAAGGTTCTTGACGAGCGCACCCTGGCGATCCCGGATCGACCCGGCAACAATCGTCTGGATACCTTAAGCAACATCATCGCCAACCCGAATGTCGGACTATTGTTTCTTATCCCCGGTTTCGACGACACATTGCGCGTCAACGGGCGGGCAAGTCTGACCAATGATCCTCAACTGCTGACGAGCATGAGCGTTGCCGATCGTCTCCCGAAACTCGCGATCATCGTCAACGTCAGCGAAGTTTTCATGCATTGCGCCAAGGCGTTCAGACGGTCCCGCTTGTGGAGCCCGGACCATTTCCAGGACCGCAAGGAGATGCCCTCGCTGATAAAGATCATTCTGGATGAGACGACAGGGGCGCCGAAGGACGGGGATGAAATGCGAAAGATGGACGAAGACCTGGAACAAGCCTACCGAAAGACACTTTACTAGCTGCCCGGCGGCGGCAGAAGCGGGCGATGGCACGCTCCAAACAGGCTGGCGACTCATTGCGGATGGGCGCCATGTCTCCACTGCCTCAACTCGCTTGAACTTCGGAACGGCGCTACCCGCCCATTCCGACGCATTGTGCCTTTCGCAGAAGTCTCAGATCGCGGTCTGCATGAGATAAGGAGATTTTTCGACGGGAACCCGCGCGACGATCTTCATCACCAGCGTGGGAGCGACATCAGGAACAGAGCTCACTCGTCCGTCTTTGTAGAGCACCCGCAAGACGCAGGTCTCGCTATCATATTCAAGTTCGGCGATTGTCTTTGAATGGACCAGAAATTGCATCTTCAGCTGCCTCCTGCACTGCAGCATGACCAAATGAAAACGACCGACCGCCGCCCACCCTCGAGGGACAATGCTTGATCGGCATGAAGCCTCTTTGCCACTTCGGCGGCCAGCGCTATCCGAAACGCGATCCAGAAGACAATGCGTCCCGCCAAATCGTGCCGGCGAAGTCGTGAAGAAATCTAGTAAAATCCACCCTCGAAATCGCGTGAAATCAGCGTGACACACGCCCCGCGACTATATTTGACACGGGACCACCAGAATAAGATGTGCGTAGCGCCTGCCGCAACGAGGCCGAACGCAGTTGCACCGCGATTCGTCGGCTGAAGGTGAGTATCAGAGCAGGGTCGTCGCTCACTTGACTCCCGCACGCGACCCTATGATCGTCTGCCGATGATCGTTCCGCGCATTCACACTCGCCTCTCGCTCGCCAGCGATCTCGACAGTCTCGGCATTCGCGCCGGCGACATTGTCATGGTCCACGCCGCGATGAAGCGGGTGGGGCGGCTGCTCAACGGGCCTGATGTACTGATCGAAGCGCTTCGCGATGCCGTGGGGCCTGCCGGCACCATCGTCGCCTATACCGACTGGAACGGTGCCTATGATGCGCTGCTCGATGAAAATGGCCGCGTCCCGCCGGAATGGCGTGCCCATATCGCGCCGTTCGATCCGGCTGTTTCCCGCGCTGCCCGCGATAATGGCGTACTCGCCGAATTCATTCGAACGACACCGGGGGCAAGACGCAGCGGCAATCCGGGCGCCTCGGTCGCGGCAATCGGCGCGCGCGCGGATTGGCTCACCGCCGATCACCCGCTCGATTACGGCTATGGAGAGACATCGCCGCTCGGCAGGTTGGTGGCGGCAGGCGGCAAGGTTCTGATGGCCGGAGCCCCGCTCGACACCATGACCCTGCTCCACCATGCGGAACACCTGGCGCGAATTCCGAACAAGCGCCTGCGCCGCTACGAGGCGCCCTTTGCCACATCGGCCGGCGTGGTGTGGCGGATGTTGGAAGAGTTCGACACAAGCGACCCGGTCGTGCCGGGCCTTGACGACGATTATTTCGGCGTGATCGTGCGGGCGTTTCTGGCAAGCGGGCAGGGTGCGCAGGGCCTGGTCGGAGACGCAGGATCGGTCCTGGTCGACGCGGCCGCGATCTGCAGCTTCGCTGTCGCATGGCTGGAGCATCATGCTCGGCCTGAAGGCTGAGCGGCTAAGCCGCGCGTCGCGCGTCAAAGGGTGCTTCAGAACAGGCGGTCGACACATCGCTCGGTCTCCCACGCCTTGAGGAAATTCGCCTGCCTTGCAATCCAGCCGACAGTCTCGCTTCCCCAACTCCTGGGTCCGGCTGGCATACTGGCCGATCAGCCGGATTGGCGGACGATGCGAACCGATGGGCGGCTTCGACGTCGTCTGGCGTTCAGGGATTGACCCAGCGGGAGGAGGTCAGCGCGCCCAGCTTGTCGTAGGCAAAGACTGCGCGTCGGTTGTCGGCGTGGCGCAACTGGAACCAGTCCAGCATCTCGGCCCGGAAGATCAGCACCCCGAAGACGGCCTGTCCATCGGCGTCTGCGGCCGTACTCTCGCTTGCCGGCCGCTCGCTGATGTCGTCGCCCGGCGGCCCGCCCATATAGGTGCTGCGCGTCGATCGCGGCAGCTGGCTCCAGGCCTCGGCCGCGCGTTCGCTTGCCGGCCCATTGAGTTCGGCCGATCCCTGAAGGCGAAGCTGCACTTTGGGCTGCGGCCCAAAGCCGAGGATGGTGACCAAAGGATTGGCCGATATTTCCTGCCATTTCGGGCTTCTGATATCCGTATGGATTTCCAGGACGCGTCGCGCCACATCCACGCGCCGCAGCACCACCATGCGGGCTTGCGGCCGGCCGTAGGCATCGACAGAACACAGGTTCAGGTAGCGGAAGGCCGACTGCGGATCGGCGGCAGCACCTTCGAGCTCGGCCCAGGCCGATGCATCGACCTCGGCGAGGGTCACTCTGTCGCCTCCGCCTTCTTCATCTCGCCGGCCTTGACGTTCCAGCTGCTAGACATCGCTGTTCTCCTCGGCGTTGAGAGCGATCCTGTCAGACGGACCGGGTAAGGCCGCCGTCGATCCTGAGACTCTGGCCGGTGATATAGCCCGCCCCTCCGGAAACCAGGAAGGAAATCGTCGCGGCCACTTCGGCGCTGGTGCCGTAGCGCTTCATCGGCACGCTGTCGCGGCGCTCCTCCGTCGCCGGCAGGCTGTCGATCCAGCCTGGCAGCACGTTGTTGATGCGGATGCCGTCGCCCGCATAGGTATCGGCGTAAATCTTGGTGTAGGCGGCAAGCCCGGCGCGGAAGACGGCCGAGGTCGGGAACATCGCCGACGGTTCGGACACCCAGGCAGTGGAGATATTGACGATTGCGCCCGACTTCTGCGCCTGCATGATCGGCGTGACCAGCCGAACCGAACGGATGACGTTCATCAGATAGACGTCGAGGCCGGTATGCCACTGTTCGTCGGTGACCTCGATGATCGGCGCACGGGGGCCGTGGCCGGCGCTGTTGACAAGGACGTCGATGCGGCCCCATTTCTCCATCGTGGCGTCGACCAGGCGCTTGAGGTCGTCGTTGGACTGGTTCGAGCCGGTGACGCCGATACCGCCCAGTTCGGCGGCAAGCGCCTCGCCCTTGCCTGATGAAGACAGGATGGCGACCTTGAATCCATCGGCCGCCAGCCGCTTCGCGGCTTCCGCACCCATGCCACTGCCGCCAGCCGTAATGATCGCTACCTTTTCTACTGTCATCGTCGCTATCCCTGTTCGATTTGCGCCCATTGCCGGGCGTTGATCCTTGGAATACCATGGGCTCCAAGCGAGAGCGAACCAGTTTTCGTGAAATGTCCCAGTAGAAAAACTATCGAATGGCCATGCTGATCGGCAATCTTCCATCCCTCAACGGCCTCAAGGCCTTCGACGTGGCGGCGCGTCACCTGAACTTCCGGCTTGCGGCCGAAGAGCTCGGCGTCACCCAGGGAGCCGTCGCCCAGCACGTGCGCGGGCTTGAGGCGGAGCTCGGGGTGACATTGTTCGAGCGCCTGCCGAAGTCATTGGCGCTGACGGGCGAGGGGAGAAGCTACGTCGCCGATGTCAGGCGCGCCTTCGAACTGCTCGCAAACGCGACGGCGAACCTGAAGCCTCAGCCGGTCAAACTGGTGGTCAGCACCACACCGACCTTCGCCTCGAGATGGCTGATCCCGCGTCTTCCTGATTTCACCTCGAGACATCCCGATCTCGATCTCCACATCCTGGCGACGGACCGCATTTCCAGCTTCCAGGCAGACGGCGTCGATCTCGCCGTCCGCTATGGCAGCCCTCCCTTCGGTCCCGGCCTTGCCGCCGAACTGCTGTTCGAGCAGCAGATCATTGCCATCTGCAATCCAAGCCTCGTCGCCGAGGGAGCCGAGCCTGAGAACGCAGAAGAACTCTCGCACTACACGCTCCTTCACGATGCCCATAATTCCTGGCCCGAATATATCGATCGCTTCCTCGGCGGCGGCGATCCCACGCTATTTCGGGGCATCAGCTTCTCACAGACATCGCACGCGATCGAAGCCGCCATCGCCGGACAGGGCATCGCCGTGGCGACCCGCGCTTTCGTCTCGACCGACATCGAGGCGGGCAGGCTTAGGCAGGTCTTCGACGGCGCCCTCAGAGCGCGGGCGCACTTCTATCTGGTGAAGCCGCGATATCGGAAGTCCGAAGCGGTCGAAAAGCTTCAGAACTGGCTGCGGTCAAAGGTGCAGAGCTGATGGTCGGACAGCCATCGCTCAAGGAATGAACCAGCTGCGGCAGGTTTGCGCCCAGGAGCAGTCGTTAGGGCACTTCCGCCGGGGCCCCCGCTCGCCGGCCATCACCAGACGTTCAAGAACCGTCCGCTTTCCGTGGATACTGATTTCCGTGTCGTCCACCTCGACGCCGTCGGTCACAAAGAAGGATGACGGCTCGATGGAGGTGGAGATCGCCTGGACATTACCTCTTTACCACTTGTTGACTCACCCGCGGTTGAACAATAACCTGCTAATTCGGTCGTTAGGCTTGTCCTCACATGACGGATCAATCTTTTCAGCGTCGCCTTGCCGCCATCGTCGTTGCCGATGTGGTGGGATACTCACGCCTGATGGAGGCTGATGAGGTCGCAACGCTGGCGAACCTCAGGGAACTCCGTTCTGGCGTTGTCGAGCCGGCTGTCATGCGCCACAAGGGTCGCATCTTCAAGGTCATGGGCGACGGATTCCTAATCGAATTCGGTAGCGCGGTGGACGCGGTCGCAGCAGCGTTGGAAATGCAACGGGCCACCACCGCTGTTGAGGCTTCCGGAGACCGGCGCCTGCTTTTGCGTGTAGGCGTCAATCTGGGAGATGTCATTGACGACGGTTCAGACGTCCTCGGCGACGACGTCAATGTCGCGGCGCGCCTCCAGACGCAGGCCGCACCGGGAGGTATCTGCATTTCAGCCAATGTTCACGGCGAGATCGTCGGCAAGATTAGCGACCGGTTCTTTGATGCAGGCGAACGCTACCTGAAGAACCTGACTCGCCCGGTCCACGTGTGGCATTGGCCGGATGCGCTGCAGAGCATATTGCCGCTGCCCGAATGTCCCTCGATCGCTGTATTGCCGTTCACGAATATGAGTGGGGATGAAGCGGACGCGCCTTTCGTCGACGGCTTGACCGAAGACCTGATCACCGACCTTTCCCGTACGGCTGGCCTGTTCGTCATCGCGCGCAATTCCGTGTACGTCTACAAGGGCAAGCCGGTCGACGTACGGCTGGTCGCCCAGGAACTCGGCGTCCGCTATGTCCTCGAGGGGAGCGCCAGACGCGCAATGGGCCGTGTCCGCATCAATGCCCAATTGGTCGACACGCTTGCCGGCCAGCACTTGTGGGCCGACCGGTTTGACAGGACGGTGGAAGATGTTTTCGAATTACAGGATGAAGTTAACGCCAAGATTCTTGAAGCCCTCGTCGGCCGGCTGACCATCCCGACGCCGCGCAATCGGCCGAAGAACTTTGAGGCGTACGATCTGTGTGTGCGCGCCCGCCTCCTGACGGAAGAGTCGCCGCAAACTGAGCGTGAGGCCTATATGCTGCTCCAACGCGCGGTTGAGCTCGAGCCATCATATGCCGAGGCGCTCGGTCTGCTCGCCTATAACCGTTGGCTTGCCTGGACTCATTTCGGCGAGCCCGAAGATCCTAACCGTCGGCTGGCGGCGACGTTCGCGCAGAAGGCGGTCGACCTGGATCCCAACGATGCCGGCTGCCGTTACGTTCTGGGGACCATTTTGGCTTATGAGCGGCGATGGGAGGAATCGGAGGCCGCCTTCGCCAAGGCCCTGGAGCTGGACCCCAACCACGCCGACACCTGGGCCGCCATGTCGGACATGTCCGTGCTGGACGGCAGGGTTGCCGACGGACTGGCGCAGATCGAAAAAGCTCTGCGGCTCAATCCCTACCCAACCTGCTGGTATCTTTGTCATCTTGGGCAGGCGCAATACGCCGCGCGCGACTATGAGGCGGCAGCCGCTACGCTTCGCAGGAAAGACACGTATCGTACCAACTCACGCAAATTCCTGGCTGCTACGCTTGCGCAGTTGGGCCACCGTGAGGAGGCGCGGCGAGAGGCAGAATTGTTCCTGATCGCCCACCCTCATTTCACGATCGGCCATTGGCTCAGCTCCCAGCCGCTGCGCGATGCATCTGTACGAGACCACTTTGTCGACGGCTTTCGAAAGGCCGGCCTGCCGGAGATGTGACAGCGGGTGAGAACAATCGCGACGCGTTCGAGAACTTTATCGACGGATATGCGCTGCGCGAGAGCGCCGGTCCGGTTCGCAGTGCCAAGCTTTCAGACGCTAAACAAAACGCGTCAATCAGCCCGAGTCCTGCATGACTTTTTCGTTGGACCGCCTTGCATCATAGTGGCGATGAGCCCGTAGCCCAGAATGAAGACAGGATGCTTTGCGAAACATTTAGGCAGCTTCGCGGAGACATGAAGGCGACGACGCTTACTTCCACAATCGGCGGCGCAAAGATGCCGTTACATTGAAACTAGACGATGTCTGCTTTCCAGCAGGTGCAAGGTATGCTTCAACGGCCGAGGGCGCAAAGCAGCCTTATCCTTCGATAACGAAAGAAGTCCGCTTGGGCCAACAGGGGTCGGTGGCCCCTAAGCGCTGATGTCTCCGACAAGTTCCCATGTATCGACCTTCTCGGGCGTCCCATTATCTGCACCAGGCCAAGCGGGCGAAGGTCGAAGCGATCGCCGACTGCGCCGGCGCACCGCCCGCTGTGGGGCACCGTCTTCGTCTACCTCTGGGGCTGCTACTCCGATGCTCCGACTGCCGAGCAGGCCTGAATTCAAAACAGGCGATCGACGCATCGCTCGGACTCCCACCTCCTGAGGAAATTCGCTTCCCGGGCAATCCAGCCAACAGTTTCGCTTCCCCATTCCTGGGCCCGGCTTGCATACTCGCCCATCAGCCAGATGTGGCGGACGATCACACAGCGATGGGCGGCTTCGAAGTCATCAGGCGTGATCGGCCGGACGGCCCGATAGGCATCGACGAAGGCGTCCCACATGGCGGTCGATCTCCGGCCGAAGGATGTTTGCGCCCACAAAAACACCGACAAGTCGTAGGCGAGGTATCCCGGACCGCCGTCATCGAAGTCGAAAAAGACGGCTTCGCCGGCGTCGTTGATCCGTGCATTGAAGCCGTGACAGTCGCCATGGCAATAAGTCGACGTCAAATCGCCGAAGGCTTCGATCGTCTTTGCGGTCCGCGCCGCGATGTCTTCAAGATCGCTGCGGACCTCGGCGTCTTCCACGACGCCACTGTCGCATGTGCGGGCAAGCGGCCGATGCAGCAAATGTTCGAGGTCGAGCCGATAGAGCACTCCTTCCGGCTGGAATGCCTCCGCCGCGTTGTGCAGCAAAGCAAGGGTCTTGCCGTTGGCCCGGGCATCGCCGGCATCCGCCGCATCCGGCTTGCGGCCCCCGATCTCCCGGAAGAGCACGGCCTGACGCACGCCCTCCGGCGCATCTCCCTCAAGGAACAATGCGCCCTCGCATGTCGGGATGGGTGCGGCGACGGGAACGCCCGATTGCGCAAGATGCGCCAGGAACGCCGTTTCGGTCTTGACGTCGGCCGGGCCACGGGCGCGGCGGTGGGAAAGCCGGAACACATACCGCTCGCCGTTGCTTGCAATGGCAAGATACACATCATTCAGGCCGCGTTGCAGCATCCGGCAGGAAACCGGCCCGGCAAGCGGATAATGCTGATTGATGAACTGTTCGATAGCCGCAACCTGCGGGGTCGAATAGAGCGGGTCGAAGTCGAGCATGGGCACTGTACCATCGGGCTTTGCTGGCAGGCTGCTTCCGCGGTGAAAGATCATGAAGGCGGTGGCGGTCGCAGGCACGTGCGATTGCAATAGGCTGCTGATTGGATAAGCTGAATGACGCTATTGATAAAACCAAGAGATGAAAAACAAAATGCAGGCTTCGCGATTTTTGAAAGAAAACTCTATTTCGATTTCTGTGCTTTCCATCATTTTCGGTCTGTCTGGATGTGTCACCACTCAAAACGGTGTCGCTATTTCTGCGGATCACAGTCGGGCTCTGAGTGGAGAGCGGACAAAGATGGGCCAGTCCTACAATTTGAATGAAGACTGCACGGCTGCAACAATAGCCAATATAAAATTGGTCCAAGCCCCGGCGCATGGCTCGGTTGAATTCGTCAAAGAGAATATTTATTCAAATTACAGGGATGGCATCCGCAATAAATGCAATTCCAGGAAATCTCTCGGCGTGTCGGAATACTATACTTCCAACAGCGGTTATTTTGGACGAGATATGTATAAGGTGAGGGTGTCCTACGGGGAGGGAACCATCAAGGACGTCACCGTCAACATTAATGTGATCAAGAATTAGGTCGTGGTGCCGCCGGGTGAAGGGTGTCCGGGCCATTCGATGTCTCCGTATTTATCGGGCGGGACGAGCCGGAATGGCCCTTCTCAGATCAAACCGCGAAGGTGAAACCTGTCAGCACACTAGCTTTGCCCTTAATTCCTTCTCGCTTCGATTGATTTCAGAACTTCATGGTAGCGCGCACTGTTCATGCCGCCGCGCTGTTCCGAAGCTAGGCACCCAAGGTCCTCTTGGCGCAGAGTGAACACGGGACGTTCAGTTTGAGTTTGAAATTGAATTTTGAGCGGTAGGCCCGCCGAGCTGGCGTAAGCTGGAAGTTCATTTGCCAGCGTTCCCTCGAGCGGCGGTTCGTTGGTACCATCCGTATCGTAGAAATCGAGATAGCGCTTGAAAACGGACAAATCGACCTCAGCCCAAACGCCCCAGCCAAATGAACCCTGAGCCTCCAGGAATGGCACGAGTAACAGGCCGCGAATAAAGAAACGCCCCCCGTAGTCGCAGAGGTCGTCGGTAAACTGAGCCGCCTCCGCACGCGCCTCCGCCGGGACAGCCCAGACTACATCTGGAAGCGTATAGGCCCAATCTGTTGGAAGACCCTCATGCGTATCTCCACATATCGAGCAGACGAAATGACTTTGCAATATTGATAATCCAGATCAGTGTTTCGACAGCCTACGATGGATAGTCTAATTCCGCCGCGGAGTGATGCAAGCTTGTAAAACTCGAAGAATCTGATTGCGGCCCTTTACCCACGCCCGACGCATCACCGCCATTTCTGGATGGACACTAAGACTACTGTAAATGGCGCACCCACCATAATGAGACTTCGTGTCGCCCTTTTCCGTAATCGAAATAATCCACCGGCAGACCAGCCGCGAGCTTAGCATCCGACATCGCCTTTCGTTCCGCCATGCATGCGTTATCAAGCATTGAAGCAACTTTTTCCGGATCTTTGTTTGAAAGATACGATTTTGTGGTCCGCGCCAAGCACTTGCCCAATGCACTCCCGGCTGACCCGACGCGGCGTAGCTCTGGGGTGTTATAGGGTGAAGTTGTAGTGCACGACGCGAGAGCCGTGACGGCACCTTAAATCGCAATGTTATCCCCGCTCAGATTGAAGTTTTATTGAGTCTCAGCATTTACCATCGCTACCACTGAAGCCCATGTTTCAACACCCGCAATCGAAGATCACAATAGTCGTCCACTTTCGGCCCTAAGCCGACGTTGCAATCCAGCCTTATCTTGGTGAATTCGATTGTGTCAGTTTGGGATAGCGATATCTTCAACGGACTGTATCGATGTCTGAGGGTTTGCCCGCCTCGCCACCCAAGTCTCAAAATCTCCCCGTGGCCTTTGCAGGCGGGGGAATTATCGGTGCCCTCGGCGGGTTGATTGGGCTTGGAGGAGCGGAATTCCGGTTGCCTCTCCTGATCGGATTGTTCAATTTTGCGGCTCTTGAGGCTGTCATCCTCAACAAGGCCATGAGCCTGGTCGTTGTTGCCACCGCGCTGCCGTTCCGTGCTGCGACAGTGCCTTTCAGCACGATCGCCGAGAACTGGCCGATCGTCGTCAACCTGCTCGCTGGAAGTCTGCTCGGCGCATGGTTTGGCGCGGGATGGGCAACCCGCCTGAAGTCGGAAACCCTCTGCAAGGTGATTGCCGCCATGCTGGTCGCGATCGCCGTCGTCCTGGTCGTTGGCCACGACGCGACAGCCGGCCAGGCGCTTCTAACGGGCGTGGCCCAGATGATCGCAGGCGTGGTGGCGGGTTTCATCATCGGGATTGTGGCATCCCTGCTCGGCGTGGCGGGCGGAGAGCTATTGATCCCGACGCTGGTGCTGCTTTTCGGAGCGGATATCAAACTGGCCGGAAGCCTCTCCCTCGCCGTAAGCCTGCCCACCATGCTGGTCGGGTTCACCCGCTACAGCCGCGATCAGAGTTTTTCGGTCCTTGGCCGCAACAAGACCTTCCTGCTGGTCATGGCGGGGGGCTCGATCGTCGGCACCTTTGTCGGCGGCCTCTTGCTTGGCATAGTGCCAAACGCCTTCCTCCTGCCGGCCCTGGCCGCAATCCTGCTGATCTCAGCGATAAAGGTTTGGCGGCACCGCTAATTCAACGACACGCGCGAAATAATGACTCTTTTCAGCTCGCTCGAACGTCCTTGTCGTGGCTGCCTTTGCGCGGTTTGGATCGAATGAGGAAAACAACATGGATTTGGATGGAAAACGGATCGTTGTCGTCGGTGGTAGCCGCGGGTTGGGCTTCGGAATGGCCGAGGCGTTTGTAGCGCGCGCAGCTAAAGTGACCGTCGTTGCTCGCGACGCAACGACTTTGCAAGCGCTGGGAGAGCAACTCGCCGTCACGACTGTGTCTGCTGACGCGACCAGTGCCGAGGCCGCAAAGAGGATCATGTCGGAGACACGACCCGATGTCGTCATCATGAACGCCGGCGCGGAACCGCCCATGGAACGGATCGATCGTGTTGGCTGGGAGGCGTTCACGACCAACTGGAACGTCGATGTGAAGGCCGCCCTGCATTGGGTCCAGGCCGCTCTGACCTTGCCGATGGCGCCGGGCGGGCTGGTCGTTCTCGTTTCCAGCGGAGCCGCGGTGCAAGGCTCGCCGTTGTCGGGAGGCTATGCAGGAGCAAAACGGGCGCAGTGGTTCATCGCAAAATATGCTGAGGGCTTGTCGACCCAGCTCGGCCTCGGCCTGCGTTTCCGGGTCATTGTTCCCCGGCAGATGTTTGCAGGAACCGGCGTGGGCAACGCCGGAATCTCCGCCTATGCTGCGGCGGCGGGCCGGACATTCGCCGAACAGGCCGCTACCTGGCCGGACATGACACCGCGTGGCTTTGGCGATACGGTAGCCGAGCTGATCGGCAACACGGCGCTGGAAGAGGCCATGATCTACGCCGTGCGTGGAGATACAGGCGTGACGGTCATCGAATGATGGATGAAGCAGCCCTTGAAGCAGAAGCGAAGAACACACTCTACGCGGCGCTGGCCAAGGAGGCGGATGCAGTTCGCCCGGAACTGCATCGCTATGCCGCCCGATTGGTCGGCTCGGTGATTGACGGCGAGGACGTGATACAGGACGCGTTGGTCAATGCGTTCGCGATGGTCGGCTCGATCTCGTCCGGGACGCCGCTACGCCCCTGGCTGTTTCGCATTGTTCACAATCGCGCCATCGATGCGCTGCGCCAGCGAAGTACCCGCCGGTCGGAGCCGCTGGAGACGGCCTTTGATCTGGCTGATGTCACTGCTGTTGATCCAGAGGATGCACTGATAAGGCAGGACACGGTGCGGATCGCCTTGGCTCACTTCGCCAAATTGCCGGTGCCGCAGCGTAGCGCGGTGATCCTCAAGGATGTGCTCGGAGAGCCGATCGCAGACATCGCCGCGCTACTGGGCCTGAGTATCGATGCTGTCAAAGCCCATCTCTCGCGTGGTCGGGCAGGATTGCGATCCATCTCCGAGTCGGAGTCCGAAGTTCCGCGACCCCCAAGTGCCGAGGTTCTGAATTTCGCAGCGCTCTTCAACGCGAGGGATTGGACGGCCCTGCGCAGCCTGCTTGCCGAGGATGTTCGGCTTCGTCAGGCACGACGGCCGCAGGTCTCCGGTGCGGCGAACGTTGGCCGATTCTTTTCCTATTATGCGGACTATCCGCGGGTTTGGATCGAACCGGCTTTTCTGGAGGGCAGGGAAATATTGCTGGTCTCGGCTGCGCCGTCCGCTGCTCCTGCTTACTTCATGCTGCTTGAATGGAGGGACCGAGAGATAACACTGATCCGCGACCATCGATATGCGACCTACGTCATGGAGGATGCGGCTGTGACGCGGGCCGCATCGCAACGCGGCTATTAGGCCTGTCGCTCTCACGGCTCGTGTCGGCGCCCGGAGTCGCGTCAAAGCAATGGATGGCCGCTTTCCGTCCGACGCAACAACTGCCTCTATGAGCGACAAGGGGCGCATGCCTGATGTGGCAATGGCTTCGCCTGACCGGAACCGCGGGTATCGCCTTCAGTCCGGAAAATCGCGCCACGCTTCAAACGGCGAGCACCCAGGCATGCGCGCCGCAATCATCAATAGGGCGAGATGCACGCCCGTCGCGGACCGTAATAGGGCTGGAACGTGTTGTCGTAGGCCCTGTAGGACCGGTAGCGGGCATAGCACCAGCGCGTATGTCCGTTGCCGCCACTATAGACCGGGCGGTAATAGCGCGGCGCGTAGTAGCGCGGACGGTAAATGGTCGACCCGTAGTAGCGCGGCGGGCCGTAATAGGGCGATCCGTAGTAGCCCTGGTCATAGTAGCCCCGACCGTAGTAGCTGGGGCCATAATACCTCGGGCCATAATACCGCGGCTGCGCCAGCATTCCGCCGATGATCGCGCCTGTCGCGAGCCCGCCGAGTGCCCAGGCCCAATCGTCGTTACGATTGCGGTATCCACGCCCTCGATAGCCGCCTCGGTATCCACCGCGATAATTTCTGTACTGGACCGGCTGCGCCTCCGGGGCTTCGATCTTCGGCACGGCAATGGTGGGAAACGCCATGGCCTGCGGGACGCTCGTCAGCGCCGTCACCAGCGACAGGATAACGATTGCTAACCTTTTCATTGGCTCATCTTTCCTTCGTAAGCGCTGCGCGACGCATGCGGCGCGCAAGGACGTTTCCGCCCTCTCGATGCACTGGTTAATTTTACCCTAAAATCGGCCTCGATTCGAGGAATTTCGCAGGAAGGCTTTTCTTCGACGGCGGGGGGGTCGCGGCGAAAGCACGCGTCCACCCTCCGTCATGTCATATGAGCCGCGTATTGGGCATGACGCGCAATGACATGATCGGGTTTATCGTCCGGGATGCGTGGGTTGCAGACCGTAGCTCTTGAACATTATTCCAGGTCATAAACCGCCGCGTTATCCTGCACATCAATGAATATGGGCAGTCGCCAAGGGCTTGGATGCGAGCTATAGCACCGCGACGTCCCTTCCGATGTTCGAAATCGCAAAAGAAAAATCTGGTCAAAGAAATATGACTGCATCCTCGGTGCCGACACCTTCGAGACCATTGCTGGTACTCTGCTTAATCCTGCTCTGCGGCTGGTGCTCTTTGATGGCAGGGATTTTTCTATGGTCAGTCCACCCGATCGCGTACTATAGTTGGGACCTCACCACTGTCCTTATGTGTTTGTTGTGGTTTTCGGGTCCGCTTATGGCTTTTGCCATTTCGGCCGGTTGCACTTATTCTGGGTCGACCGGCTTCTCGCTTAATGAAGCGAGCCGTTGCTGTGCACTTCGGGGTGAGTCTGGTTGCTGGTGCAGTGGGGTTGGTGACACATCAGTTTAATCCCGCCATCGGACTGTTTATGGTGCTCGCTGCGCTGGTTGATTTGCCGATCCTTGCGCTCGCGCCAGGCCGGATCGATAGCCAGAGGGCGGTCAAACTGCTACACATGGTGGTGGTCTCGTCGGTTGCTGGACCTATTGCGGCCCTATTTCTTTGGTCCGCCCTCAACATCAAGATTGTGGAGTGGCGTGCAATCGCGGTCGCCGGTTCGCATCCCTATTGCGTGCAGGTGCCCGAGGATTATCTCGGGCGGTACAAGGCAGTCACCCAACGGGCTGAATTAGCGGGTTTGACGATGCAGACACCGTTTACAAACGGCGGTGGGTCCAGCGACTACCAGTTCGCGTTTCACGCAGTGCTCGTGGTCAGGAAGGGTGGTGGGGACCAGTTCTACAATTGGTCCTACTTCGCCCAGAGCTTCGTCCCCGTTTCCGACCGTGCGAGAAAGGGACTCGCTCTTTTTCGCGCTGATTGTGAGCCAATCGTTGCTTTTTTCGACGAGCTTGATCGTTAGCGGTTGTCATGGAATGGTAGAAAACGCCCGGCTGGCAAAGCGCCGTCATCACCTACCAATATAGGCGGCCAGTTCCTCCGGCGTGCCATTGGGGAAGGCCTGTTTCAGAAAGTCGAGGAACGCCGAGACGCGCGCGCTGAGCAGCCGCCGGGAGGGGTAGAGCGTCCAGAGAGTGACCTCGGGGCCGTCGATCTCCCCCCAATTGACCAGAGTGCCGTCCGCCAGGTCGTGGCTCACCAGCGAAATGGGAAGACGTCCTGCACCGACGCCGGCGCGCACCGCATCGCGGATCGTGATGAGCGTCGACAAGGTGAGCACGGGTTCGATCCTGATCGTCGACCGGCCACCTGATGTCTTCACCTGCCATGTTTGCGCTTCGCTTACGCCGCGCGCGACGCCGGGCGCGGCGCGTCCGCCGGTCGGGCGGGGAAGGTCGGGGCTTGCCACCACCACCAGCCGGTCGCGCAGAAACGGCCGTCCGATCAGGCTTTCGTCGGGATCGGGATTGACCCGGATGACCAGATCGTAGCCTTCCTCGATCATATCGACGGACCGGTCCTCGCTCGTCACCTCAAGTCGCACCTCCGGATATTTGAGGGCAAAGCCGGCTGCGATCCGGCCCATGGCGGTCTGGGAAAAATGCAAAGGGGCGCTGATCCGCAATCTGCCCTTGGGTTTTTGACCGCCCGAGGCAATCGCCGCAGCCGTCTCGTCCAGTTCGGCAAGCAGCGCGCCGGTTCGCTCGAACAGCGCCCGTCCTTCCTCGGTGAGCTTCAGGTTGCGCGCACCCCGTTCAAACAGCCGCAGATCGAGGCTGCTTTCCAGCTCGGCGACGCGCCTGGACAATGTCGCCTTCGGCCGGCCGGTTGCCCTGGCCGCTTTGCCGAAGCCACCATGGCGGGCAACGAGATTGAAATCGGCAAGCGCAAGAAGATCCATGAGTGTTCCACCAGTGAGACGGTGCGTCTAAAATCGCTGCCTTTCGGGCTGCCAGTGAACCACACATATTCGAGGTGTCAAGCAACCCAACACGGAGAAAGACCATGACCATTCTCGTTACCGGCGCCACAGGCAATGTTGGCCGCCAAGTCGTCGAACACCTCGTCAAGCGCGGCGCCGATGTCCGTGCTCTTGTCCGCGACCCGTCGAAAGCCGAACTCCCGGCTGGCGTCAGCGTCGCCCAAGGCGACTTCCTCGACGTCGAGTCCCTGCGCAACGCCATGTCGGGCGTATCGACGCTGTTCCTGCTCAACGCCGTGGTGCCGGACGAATTCACCCAGGCTCTGGTCGCGCTGAATGTCGCCCGATCGGCTGGCATCGAGCGGATCGTCTATCTCTCGGTGATCCACGCCGACGTCTATGTGAACGTGCCGCATTTCGCCGGCAAGTTCGGGGTCGAGCGGATGATCGAGCAGATGAGTTTCAAGGCGACCATCCTGCGCCCTGCCTACTTCATCCAGAACGATCTGATGGTCAAAGACGTCATCACCGGCTACGGCGCCTACCCGATGCCGATCGGCGCCAAGGGTCTCGCCATGATCGACGTCCGTGATATCGCCGAGATCGCCGCCCTTGAGCTGCTGCGCCGCGAACAGGCTGCAGAGCCGCTGGCGCTCGACCGGATCAACCTCGTCGGTCCGGAGACACTCACCGGAAGCGATATCGCCGCCATCTGGTCGGACGCGCTCGCCCGCCCGATCGCCTATGGCGGTGACAATACCGAGGGCTTCGAGCATAATCTCAGGCAGTTCATGCCTGCCTGGATGGCCTACGACATGCGGCTGATGGGCGAGCGTTTCCTGACCGACGGAATGCTGCCCGAGACGGGCGACCTCGAACGTCTGACAAAGCTGCTCGGACGCCCGCTACGCTCCTATCGCGCCTTCGCTTCCGAAACTGTTGCTTCCGCCTGAGGCAAGCGCAACAGCGATCTGACCAAAAGGAGTATCATCATGATCTATTCGACCGCCACAGTTCCGGTGAACCCGGAAGGCGAAACCCCGTTGACGCGCGCCGAGGCCTGGCAGGGTCTGGAACGCAAGGCACGCGACGCCCGGCTCTTTCTTCCCGCTGGTCTCTGCACCCGCTGCGAGGTCGTGGAGGAAAGTCCGACCCACTTCGTGCGCGAGGCGACGATTGCCGGGCTGGATCTGCGCGAGATCATCACCCTGGAGCCGCAAGGCAAGGTCACCTTCTTCCAGGCGGCGGGCCCACGCGAGGGAGCGATCATCAATGAGCTCTTCGAGGACCAGGAAGGTCAGCTGCAGCTGCGCTTCTACTGCTATCTCGGGCTGCGCGGCAAACAGCCGAACGGTCCGGAAGAGCAGGCCGAGCAGGCACAGTTCGACAGCGAAAACGGCTACAAGGCCGCCTTGCTGTCGACACTGAAGCGAACCCGCGAACTGCTGGCAGAGGGAAAGCTCTAGCATCAAGAGAATCACAAACGACAGAGCGGCTGGTCATGGGTTTATCCCCTGACCAGCCGCCGTGTGTCAGATACTGGAGACCCTGAAGGGAAGAGTTTGAAACGCTTCTGCGAGGCTGAGCCAAGGCGTCCGGTTTTTCCCACCGGCGCCTTCGGCTTCATCGCCGAGCTTGTTGATCAGGCGGCCTTTCCCGCGGTCACGGCGGCGAGCAGGATGCCGGCGGTCTCCACCGAGGAACCGGGATTCTGCCCGGTGATGAGCAGGCCGTCCTGGACGGCATAGGACGACCAGTCGTCGCCGCTGGAATAGATGCCGCCATTCTGCTTCAACATGTCCTCGACCAGGAACGGCACCACTTCGGTCAGGCCGACGCCGTCTTCCTCGGAATTCTTGAAACCGGTGACTTGTCTGCCCTGAACCAGCGGCGTGCCGTCGGCGGCCTTGACGTGGCGCAGCACACCCGGTGCGTGGCAGACAAAGGCGACGGGCTTGCCGGCTTGATAGAGCGATTGGATGAGGGCAATCGAATTCCTGTCTTCCGCCAGATCCCAGAGCGGGCCATGGCCGCCCGGGTAAAACACGGCGTCGTATTCGTCATGGGAGACCGAAGCGAGCTTTACCGTCGCAGCGAGCACGGACTGCGCATCAGGATCGGCATGGAAGCGGCGGGTCTGGTCGGTCTGGAAGCCGGGTTCGTCGCTCTTCGGGTCGAGAGGCGGCTGTCCGCCCTTGGGCGATGCGACGGTGATGTCGGCGCCGGCTTCGAGGAAGGCATAATAGGGGGCCGCAAACTCTTCGAGCCAGAAGCCGGTCTTCCGGCCGGTGTCGCCCAGTTCGTCGTGCGAGGTGAGAACCATGAGGATTTTCATCTGGAGAGCCTTTCGAGACAGATGTGATCGGTTGCTTTCGATGAGGGGATCATGCCTCGGTGGCTTTCATTCTGGAAATTTATTTCTTTGATTTCAGTTATGTCTTCGGCAATATATCTGGATGAAGTACGACCTCAACCTCCTGCCTGTCTTTGTGGCGCTCATGGAAGAGCGCAATGTCACGCGCGCAGCCGAACAACTGGGCATGACGCAGCCGGCCGTCTCAAATGCCTTGAACCGCCTTCGCGAGACGCTGCGCGATCCGCTCTTCATCCGCGAGCGCTACGGTATGAAACCGACTGAAATGGCGGAGGCACTTGCTCCGGTGATCCGCATCGCATTGGCGAGCCTCGATGACGCCATTCTCGGCCAGCAGGCGTTCGATCCGGCGCGGGCGACACGACAGTTCACAATCGCCCCCAATAGCTACGTCGAGTTCGTTCTGATGCCGGTGATCGTGGCGCGGCTGCGGGAATGCGCGCCCGGGATCAGGCTGCGCCTGACGCCCTTCGGCAATGATTTGGCCGAGACCGGCGCGATATCAGGGGCGACGGAAATGGTGCTCGGAAGGATCGTAGAGCCGCCGGACAACATGGTCGTGCAGCATCTCATGGATGATGGGCTGGCCTGTGTCGTCCGCAGAGATCATCCCGAGATCACCGAAAGCATCTCCGAGGAACAGTATCAGCGGATGCGGCATGTCAACGTGCTTCCGCCCGGCCGGATGCGCGTCGGCCTGTTCCAGATGCTGCAGCAGGCCGGTCTCAGGCGCGACGTCTCGGTCTCCGTCACCCATTTCCTGGCGGTCCCGGAAATGGTGGCCGTCACCGACTATTGCGCGACACTGCCCCGGCTAATCTGCCATCGCCTTGCCCGCGACCCGCGCCTTAAAATCCTTCCCGCACCAGTCGATCTCGGCAGCTTCCCGGTCGAGCTGGCATGGCATGTCCGCTACCGAAACGACCCCGCCCACCGGTGGCTGAGGTCTTTGATATCAGAGGTAGCAAAAGAAGTCTCCGACGCTGCGGTGGCAGAAGCGATGGCTGGAAATTGAGAGCGCGTGTTTGCCCTCGGCGGTTGCACGCGTGCCCGATCGATTGCATTGTTGTGTTTCAAGATGAGGAGAATTCTATGCCGAAGGCCGTGGGAATCGGCGGTGTGTTTTTCAGGGCGGCGAACCCGGCCGGCCTGGCTGAATGGTATCAAAAGCATCTCGGTATAGACGACCTGCACAAGTCGGTATGGCAGCAGGAGGCCGGGATGACGATATTCGGGCCTTTCTCGAAGGACACCGACTATTTCGGTCGAGCGGAACAACAATGGATGGTCAATTTCCGCGTGGACGATCTCGACGGGCTGATCGCCAACCTGACGTCAAGCGGGATCGCGGTTGAAACACGGGACGAGTGGAACTCGGAGGTAGGCCGCTTTGCCCGGATTCATGATCCCGAAGGTAACCCAGTCGAGCTGTGGGAGCCGGCGCAGGGTTGAGGGCCGAATGGGTCGCTCCTGCATGTGAGCGAACGAAATTCTGCCCTCTGACCACGCTGTCCAGTAGGCGCAGCTGAAGGCTAACTCACTTCGTCGGCTGCGACCGCACGCTCAGTTTATTTCCGTCAGGATCGCGAAGATATGCGACGAATGACCCGTTCGGACGTTCGCTTGGCGGGCTCTCGATCGCTGTACCACCATGCGCAGTGCCGGCGGCATGCCACGCCAGAACATGGTCGGGGCTCGCGGCGGCGATACCGATAGTCCCACCGTTGGCTACGGTCGCCGGCTTGCCATCAATCGGTTTCGTGATCATCAGCCGACCACCCTCGTGGGCATAAATCAGCCTGCCTCTTGCATCCATCTCGCCGGGCTTGCCTCCCAATGCAGCGAACGTGGCGTCGTAGAAGTTTCTGGCCCGCTCCAGGTCGTTGCTTCCAATCATCACGTGGGTGAACATGCTTCATCTCCAGTAAGGTAGCCAATAGATCGGTTGCAAAGCGCCCGATTGAAGCGGCCCTGTTTTCCGTAGTTTCGCGACACCGCAAAATAGGATTTTTTGCGCGGGCCGCAATGTCCGCTGTGGCGCTTCTATGCCATGGCCGCATGCGGCGGAGCGCAATTGCGTGCCCGAGAATTCTATCATCCGTCTTGGCGCATCAATTCTCCGCCCTAGCTCTGCCCACGGCATGGAGGAAGACGATGAAGATGCAGAAATTCGCAATTACCGATGCGATCCTCGAGCGTTCCCCCGGACAGGAGGCAGACATCTCCGTCGGCAATCTGGTCGACGAGCGGCACGGAGGGCCGATCACCATCGGCTATGGGCGTTACGCGCCCGGCCAGAGCCTGACCGAGACGATTGTTGTTGACGACGTCATGATCGTTCTGGAAGGGCGGCTGTCGGTCTCGACGGACGGGGGAACGGTCACCGCCGGGCCGGGCGAAATCGTCTACATGCCCAAAGGTGAAACGGTGACGATCCGCTCGCATGAGGAGGGCGCGCTCACCGCCTATGTCACCTATCCGCATTGGCGCCCGGCGCACGCCTGAAGCGGAGCGCTTTTTCTCATTGCCTGTCGCGGCGTTTTTGCTGTGATATCAGCTGGCCGATCTCGATAAATTCACGTGCCGTTGCCAACGTTTCACCCCCCGCAAAAGGATGCTCCGCCCGTGCCCTCCTAGGCTGGGAAAGGGTTTCGCCACGCATCCAGTTCTTCAAGCCGGTCGTACCACGCTTGGATATGCCGAAACTCGGCGAGTGGAATCCCGGCGGCGGTTGCATAAGGAAGTGCAGCGGCCAATGCGAAGTCTGCCACAGTCAGTGTCTCCCCGACGGCGGCGTTGTTCTTGGCCAGATGATCGTCGAGCACGCGAGCATGGAGCCGAAAACTCGTCTTCGCATTTTCGATCACGGCGACGTCAGGCTCCCCGCCGAACAACGGCTTGATCAAGGTTTCAAACCACAGCGTTGCCCCGTGCAAGGTGAAGTGATTGGCATCCCAACTCAACCAGCGCAGCACGTCGATCTGGCGGTGGTCATGCGGCCAGAAATCCGATGCGACGCTGTCAGACAGCCTGCACATGATGGCGTTCGCTTTCCATAAAGTTCCGGCATCATCCTGCAGCACCGGGACTTTCCCGTTCGGGTTCAGCGCCAGGAATTCTGCGGTGCGCTGTTCTCCGTTTGCCAGGTCAACCCTGACGAACTCGACGTCGGCTTTCAGATAACGAGCGGCGGCGCAGGCCTTCCGGGGATTGAGCGTCTCGCAATAATAGAGCTTCATCGCCGCCTTACGCATGATCCGGCCCTTCGGATTCAGTCCCGAGAAACAAGCTCAATCGCTCGAAACTTTGCGCCCAGCCGTCTTCATGGCCCTCAAGGGACGATGCGCTATCAAATCCACTCTGCCGAAACGTCATTTCCGTGCCTCCGCCGCTTTCCCTGAATGTGATGGTGACAACTGTTTCCGGGCTATTTTCGCCGGTTGCGAGCTCCCAGGCATGTGTGAAGACAAGCCTGTGCGGCGGCTCGACCTCCAGATATTGTCCGCCGACCCAATGCTCTTCTCCATCTGGTGCGATCAGACAGGCGCGGTGTCTACCGCCGGGCCAGGCTTCAAGCCGATCGCCGACCGCCTTGAAACCGTGAGGACCGCACCATTGCGCCAACGCTTTTGGGTCGGTCCATGCTCTGAAAACCAGATCGCATGGGGCATCAAACCTTCGGACAAGAACCAGGTCGCGGGTATTGTTGGTGTCGGTCTCTGGATTAGTCATTTTCGTATCCTTGTACCTTGGACAGATAGTCATCGAGACGATCAAAGCTTTGATCCCAGAAGCGTCTGTAATCGGCGATCCAATCAGCAACCGTCTTCAACGCGGCCGGCTCGAGGACGCGCGGACGCGAAGTCGCTTCACGGCCGGAGCGGATCAACCCGGCCTGTTCCAGGACCTTGAGATGCTTCGATATGGCAGGCTGAGACAACTCGAAGGGATCAGCGAGTTCGGCCACCGTCGCCTTGCCGTTCGCAAGCCGCCCAAGAATTGCCCGCCTCGTGGGATCGGCGAGTGCGGAGAAAATCGCATCGAGCTTGTCGTCCATATATCACCATCTAGCTATATAGCCGTATGGATATATTGTGAGCAACGTAATGTCAAAGGTAATTTCACGGGCGAAATCACGGGACAAAACCAGTGTTGATGCGCACCGATCATGTCGGGATACGTCGCTGTTCCTGCTGCAGACCCACCCCGCGCTCCGTCCTCCTCGGGCTTGACCCGAGGATCCACTCTGGCCTCCTCAATCAGCAGCGGGCATGGATCCCAGGCTCAGGCCTGAGATGACGGAGGATGGCGCCAGCAACCACATGATAGTGCTTGGCTCACGCCTGTCGGTCAAAATGGGCTGCAAAGTGAAAACAGTTTCGACACGTGACGCGGCGAATTACTTCGCCGGCCCGCCATGTTCCTTGTCGTAGGCAAGCCGGGCCTGTTCCATGGCCGGGCGGTTCTCGAAGGCCCAGTCCGCAAGCAGCGTCAGCGGCGCGATCAATGACCGTCCGAGGTCGGTGAGTTCGTACTCCACCTTCGGCGGGATCGTCGGATAGGCGGTGCGAGTCAGCAATCCCTCGCGCTCGAGGCCGCGCAGGGTAAGCGTCAGCATCCGGTGCGAGACGCCGCCGATCTTGCGCATCATGGCGTTGAAGCGCATCGGGCCGTCCGACAGGGCGCCGACCGCCATGATCGTCCATTTGTCGCCGATCCGGTCGAGGATGTGGCCCATGGCGCGGCAAAGTTCGTGATCGTCGGCGCCCTCAGACTCCGGGAGCTCTTTCTGAGCGATAAGGTCCATTCTCATCCTCGGCAGGAACAAATCTGTTCGTGGCGCACCGAAATGTGCATTCTTGCTGAGATAGCCGATATCGATCATATCGTCACGTACATTTTGTTCGTAGAGAGGATATGACATGCAGATTGGTGTAAGCGGCGCCGGCGGAAAGCTCGGCAAGGCGGTGGTTTCAGAGCTTCTGGCGCGGGGCGAGGGACATGGGATCGTCGGCATTTCCAGGTCGCCGGAAAAGCTCGAAGGCGGCTTTGACAAGCGCGAGGGCGATTACGACAGGCCGGAAGGTCTGGTTCAGGCCTATCAGGGGCTCGACCGGCTGCTGATCATTCCGAGCGCCGACCTGCGGCCCGGCGTCCGCGGCGTGCAGACGAAGGCGGCGATCGACGCCGCGCTCAAGGCAGGCGTCGGCCAGATCTTCCTGGTGTCGGCGGCCGGCACGCGCGAGGCAGCCGTTCCCGCTCTCTACGAATCCTATTGGACGGCGGAGCAGGCGCTGATCGGGAGCGCTTCGCGCTGGACTATCCTGCGCATGAACTACTATGCCGAATCCATGCAGGAGGAGATCATGATGTCGAGCGAGCGCGGCGTTCTCGTCGGCCTCGGCGCCGAACGGGTCGCCTACGCCTCGCGTGATGATATGGCGGCCGCGCTGGCCGGCGCGCTGGTTAGCGACGGCCATTCCGGCGCGATCTACGATATGACGGGGCCGGAGGTCTTGACCGGTGAGCAGCGCGCCGCGATCGCCTCCGATGTTCTCGGCCGCCCCTTCAGCTTTGCGGTCATCGAGGAAGAACAGCTTCGCGCCGCCATGTCGCTCGCCGGCCTTCCCGATGTCGTGGTCGCCGCCATGGTCGATATCAAAAAGACCTTCGCCGCCGGCTATTTCGATGTGGTCACCGGTGACATCGAGCGCCTTTCCGGGCGCAAACCCCGATCGTTCCGCGATGTCCTCGCGGCGACACCGGTCTGAGGGGAGAATGCTTATGCGCAAATACGCCTATTGGATCAGCACCGGCCTGATCTCTCTGCTCTACCTCGCCTCGGCGACCTTTTACATCACCCAGGGCGACACCGTTCGTCAGCTTTTGGGCGCGCTGGGCTATCCGGCCTATCTGGTGCCGCTCCTCATCACCGTGAAGCTGCTCGGCGTCGCGGCCATCCTGTCGCGGGTGAATGTTCCGCTCAGCGACCTTGCCTATTCCGGCATGTTCTTCCACCTGCTGCTGGCGCTGTCGGCCCATCTTGCCGCCGCCGACTATGCCGGCGCACCGCCCGCCGTGGTGGGGCTGGTCGCGCTCGCCGTTTCCTTCCTCACCCAGAACGCGGCACGGGCGAGGGCCTCGCCCTACGCGCTGCCGCGGGCCTGAACGGCAGGCTCAAGGGCCGGGGCGACGGACGGTCCCGGCGAGTGCCGTCAGGCGTCCAAACGACGCCGGATATCGTCGGCCAACAGGGCTGCCTCCTCCTCGATTGCCAATATTGTGCCCGAGCGTCGCGAGATCGCGAAAGGCAGGCCGGCAAAATAGACGCCAGGGACGCTCGCGAACCCGTTCTCGTGCAATGGCTGGCCTTGTGCATCGAGCACATCAGGAACACGCACCCACCCGAAATCCCCTCTGAACCCAGTGCACCAGATCACCGTCGTGATGCCCCGCGCGGCAAGATCAATTGATCGGATTGGTGGATTCGGCAGAAGCGCACCAATAACCTCCGCCGGGTCCGCCTCAGCGCTTGGGGCATCGATCCCGTTGCGGGCGATATACTCGTCAATCAGGCTGCGAACCATAGCGGAGCCCTCGTCTGCATGGCGAACATGCTCTCCTGCATCGTCGCTGAACGAGAGGCAGCCGTCGTTAACGCCCGTGAGCCGGCCCAGCAGGACAACGCCTTGCGCACTGAGGGACTGCAGGCTGATCGTATGGAGCGCCCCTTGCAGCGGTCTTCCAGGGATCGGCCCCTGTTGAAGGATTTCTCGGCGCGTTACATCCATCCGTCCGCTCAGAACCAGCCAGACACTGATGTGACGACCTCGGTACATTCGGGGCAGCCGGCCGACCCGGCCCGTTGCCAGAAACACAGTTCGCCCCGCCTGGACCAGATCCTCGGCGATCTGGCCGCCCGACTGGGCGCTGCCGACCACCAATACGGCTCCGCTGTCGAGACCGGATGCATGGCGGTAGGCTGATGCATCAATCTGTTGGACTTCGGGTGGCAACAAAGCAGAGAAAGGCGGGCGCACCGGGCAATTCTGAGTGCTGCTCGCAATCACCACATTCCTCGCCCAAAGGGGGCCGCCCGGGATGTTCAGCCGGTACAGGCCATCGCTCGCAACAAGGTCGGTCACCGGCGTACCGGTTTCCACCGGGAGACCATGCCGGCCGGCATAGTCCTCCAACAGCGCGACAAACTCGCCGCTTGTCATTGCACCGTCGGGATCGGAGCCGACATAGGTATCCCCGGGCATGATGGTCTGGATGTTGGGTGTGTTTATCCGAAAGGAGTCCCAGCGCTGGGTCCGCCAGGTCTCGCCGATGCGACCTCGCTCCAACACTCTATGACGCAGGCCGCGTTGCGTCAGCGCATGACTGACACCCAGCCCCGCCCAGCCCGCGCCGACGACGACGGCATCAAGAATATCCGTTCCGTTCGTCATGACGTACCCCTCTGATTGTCACCCTATTGTACTTTGTGTAATCAGTAAATGGTCCGGTTTATACTATGGAGTTGCTCTCACGCATGGCAGAGCCGAAGACGACAGCACTTGGCGAGGCGATGACCAAGATGTCGCCTCTCGTGCTTGCTCCCTCGTCTCCCCGGCAGGTTCGGGAAAGCGCTGCGCGGCTTGGGGGCCGGCTGCACCGTCAAGGCGGAAACGTCACCGAGCGGCACCATCCACCTCACTTCCCAACGCTAGCCACTAGCTTGAAGCCGATCTCGGTCCCCTTGCGTGACGCCGATCTGCGTGCTAAACACTGAACTATATGGTTCAGTTTTCGACAGCTCGCCTTGATGCCTCCTTTGCCGCTCTCTCGGACGCGACGCGACGCGGCGTTCTGGAGCAGCTCGGCAGTGCCGATGCTTCGATCACGGAGCTTGCTGGGACGTTCCACATGACCCTCACGGGCATGAAGAAGCACATCGGCGTCCTGGAGCAGGCGGGGCTGGTGACGACGGAGAAGGTCGGGCGTGTGCGGACCTGCAGGCTGGGCTCACGCGGGCTCGAGGAAGAGGCGGCCTGGATCGAGGCGCGCCGCCAGATCTGGAACGCACGCTTCGACGCGCTTGATGACGTCATCGAGGCACTAAAACGGAAGGAGAAAGTCGATGGGGGACAGAGCGAGTAACGGCCGCACGGTGGTCGAACGGAGATCCGAGCTTGAACTCGTGGTGACGCGTACCTTCAACGGCCCGGTTCGCCTCGTGTTCGACGCGTGGACCAAGTCACGAATTGTTCAAGCTGTGGTGGGCGCCGAAGTCGATGGGCGTACCCCTTCTTTCCTGCGAGATGGATGTTCGCACCGGGGGCAGCTATCGCATCACGTTCGGACACGATGCCTCGGACGCCATGGCCTTCTTCGGCAAGTATCTCGAAGTGTCGCCGCCTTCGCGCCTCGTCTGGACCAATGACGAAGGCGGGGAGGAGGGCGCCGTCACCACGGTGACCTTCGAGGAAGAGGACGGCAGGACGCGGCTGGTCCTGCAGGAACTCTATCCCTCGAAGGAAGCGCTAGACCAGTCTTTCGTCGGCATGGAAGACGCGCTGCCCGAGCAGTTCGAGCAGTTGGATGAACTTCTCATCACGCTCGGCGCGAGCGTGTGACAGCCCAACTGAATCGGCCATGCCTCAGACAGGGACGAAACAGGGAATTGGTGTGAAGCTGCCGAGTGCGTTTGTCCGCAGTCGGCCCATATCGGACATATATTCTTGCTAAATTTTTGCTCCCAAATAAAACAAACAGCTCGCCTTGTTCGTCTCGGGAATTGCGCATGAGTCGCCTCACGAAGTTTTTTGCCGCAATCATCGCGTGGGTCGTGCCAATGACTGCGAACGCCGAAGACACCTACTTCACGGCTACCGGTCAAGAAGATGGGAAGGCGCTAATTTTTCGGAGCCTGAAGGCTGTGCCCGCTGGGGTGCATGAGGCCGATCTACCGAACCGGGTGATTATTCTTTGGCGCTATGAATCTGATTTGAATGGAATGCCAGATGCGGATGCCAACAGTGCGCAAATCGCATTGGAAGATGCTCTCATGCCTTTAGACGTGAACGAGATCGGCCGCCAAGTTCTCGTGGTTACCGGAAACAACCGCAAAGAGTGGCACTGGTATGTCAAGGATTTCGATAGCTGGATCGCTCAGCTTAACCAAAGGCTGGCAACGAGCGCTACCTACCCCATCAATATTTCGCACACCTACGAGCCACTATGGTCTTCATACAAAGATTTCTTGGCAGAGGTGAACGGCTTATAGCCTGAAAATGAGAACCATGTTCGTTGAACCCGATGTCCGCTTCTGGTGCAAAGCTGTCGTTGGCCCCAACTGCTCGACGACCGCAACCTGATGCCGCCGCCGACCTGCGCGGACTGGCAGGCGTCCACTTCTCCTCCTTCATTCCTGTGCCCTCGGGCTTTCCCCAACCAACTCCCATAAATCGACCTTCTCGGCTCGCCCCTTGACCTGCACGAGGCCCAGCGGGCGAAGTGTGAAGCAATCGGCGACAGCATCGTGGATGGCGGCGCTGACCAGGATCGACGTATTGAATTCCTTGTTCAATCCTTCCAGCCGCGAGGCGACATTGATCGTATCGCCCATGGCCGTGTACTGCTGCCTGGAAATCGCGCCGAAGCTGCCGACGACCGCCGGGCCGGTGTGCAATCCAAATCGGGTGATGAGCGCGGGACGGCCATTCTGGCGGTTGGCTTCATTCAACTCGTCGATCGCCGCTCTCATGGCAAGCGCGCATCGGCAGCCGTTTTCGGCATGTCTGACATCTGGAACAGGGGCGTTCCACATGACGAAAATGGAATCGCCGAGATATTGCACGACAGTGCCGCCATTGCGTTCGGCAATGGTGTTCAACAGTTCGAAATAGGCTGACAGCGTATCGACCACATCCTCTGGCGAATGCTGCTCGGATATGGTGGTGAAGTCTCTGATGTCGGTGAAGAGCACGGTCACATCCTGCCGCTGCGCCTTGACGGCGGTTCTGCCCTTGGGATCGATGATCCGTCTGACGACTTCACGCGGAACATAGAGGGCAAACTGGCTGATGGCATGGCGGCTTGCCGCCAGCGCGCTCGCCAGCGTGTTGATCTCCGATATGAAGGAATGGGAGGCACCTTTCTCGCCGACATCGAGATCGCCGATCCTGCGCGCCTCATCGGCCAGCCGATAAAGGGAGCGGCTGACCATGCGGGACAGCATCACCGAGGCGGCGACACCCGCGATCAGGAAGGCGGCCGCAATCAGGAGATTGTGCATCAGCAGCCGATTGGCCTCCGCCACCAGATCTTCCAGGGGCACGACGATTGCGGCGACGCTTCCCTTGAACAGACCGGACACACCGACGGGGGCGATCTGCAGGATCTGGCGTTCGCCATCGAGATCGATCCGCACCACGCCGCCGCTTGCAAAGGCCGGATCCCGCCTGAGCCTCGCCACCGTTTCGAGGCTCGTGTCGTAACTGTCTTTCGTCGTATCGACGGCAACGGCGCCATCGGCATTTTTCGACCATACGTCGAGAAGCCTGTTCATGATTGCCGGGTCGGAATGGGCGATCAGATCATCGGCGTCATCGATGATGTAGGCGCGCGCCCGCGGCGAAATCTCCTGCGCGTCCAGCAGCCGGCTGACAGTCATCAGGTGGATGTTGATGCCGACGACAACCTGATCGTCGTCTCTCATCGGTGCTGCGATCGTCAGCGTTGGAAGCTGCAGCGTTCCCGCAACATACGGTCCGACGGATACTTCCTCGCTGTGCTGGATGACGAATTGGTACCAGGGGCGTTGCCGCGGATCGAATGATGCATAGTCGACGTCACGCTCGGCGATCGGGCTTGCCTGGCGGTCGAGGAAGCGAAACGTCGATATGACGTCCGGGCCCTGTCTGCGTGCTATCGTGCGGATCGCGAAAGCCGTGCCATCGGGTGCTGCGAGGATCCGGCGGACATCCTGCCTTTGCGTGTTGATGAGCTGCAGATACGAGCCGTCAGGATAGCCGGTGTAGACGCTTGTCGCGTTGGGGACGTTTCTGAGAACCTCCAGAAAGAATTGCTGTTTCGCCGTGATATCCTGGGGCGGCGGGGAGGTGAGCTGCGGCAGGGTCGATGCCAGTGCCACCGCCTCGGTGCCGCCCTGCAGCGTATTGCGGTAGCCCTCGATCAGCCGCAGGCTCATCTCGCGCATCTGCTGCACGCCCGCACTGACGGCAGCATCGCTTCCTTGCCTAAACGCCAGCCAGATGATCGGCGTCGACGTGCAAAGCAGCGATGCGACGACCAGGACGCCGAGATGCAGTCTTAGGGGTTTGGACCAGTGCACGAGATTTCCCTCGAAATGCGGACACGTCTCAGCACACGAAGCATAGCCAACGATGGCAGCTAACTGCTTTTTGAAAACTTACACAAGGCGGTGTTAGCGGCCACACCGCCTCTGCACGTCTCGGCAAAACGAGATCGGCGACTGCGCAGGTATGGAACTCGCTTTTGGAGACCGCATCTCGATCATCAGGGGGCATGGATCCAGGCTCAAGGCAACTGCTGTCCGGTTGGCGCCAATGGCTGCCCCTCACCCTAACCCTCTCCCCGTAAAAACGGGGCGAGGGGACGTGGCAAACGCAACGTCGAGGTTGGGGGAAGCCGGTGCGGCATGTCCCTTCGCCCCGTTTACGGGGAGAAGGTGCCGGCAGGCAGATGAGGGGCTGGTCCGTTTCAGCCTCACGCAATCAACGCGAAATAGACATGCCTATGCATAAGGAAAGACACCGATGCCGAGAGTGATCCTGAACCCGCATGTGCAACTGTGCTTCACAGCAATTCTTGCTTTATTGGCTATTGGTCTAAGGCCAGCAGCCGGAACGCCGAAATGCCCTCCTCAGAATGAGCTGCTGGCGAAAGCGAAGATCGTGGTGGAGGCGCAGGTGAAATCGCTGTCGATCGGCGAATCCGGTTTCTTCCTGGCGGAAGGCGTACCGACGCGCATGATACGGGTGGATCTGGCGATCAAGAAAGTTATCAAAGGCAAATACCCCGGAAAGGAGGCAATCGTGTACGGAGCCCCGCTTCCTCCAGGGCCGTTAAGCGAGCTGACCATGATGGCGTTGATTGTCGGGCTCGGTGGCGACGACACCTTCGAATGGGAGCTTTATCGCCAAGAAATAACTGATGGTGTGGCGTTCTTTTCGATGAATGCCTGCAGCTATTACAAATTCCCAGTTTATAACGTTGGTCCCGACTGATCGATGGCTTCACATCGCAATCGACGCACGACGCGCCTCACCCACCATTCGTGAAATGACAGGCGACAAGTGGTCCTGGCGGGGGCCGACGCCGCCCGCCACGGCCTTGGAGATCTCGCTCTCCCGCTCGGCTCAGGCCCGCTTCCGCCGCATCTGCGTGACGCGTCGCCAGACGGCCGAGACCAGGAAATAGAAGGCGCCGAGGCCGGCATAGCCGGCGATGTTGGCGATGGACGGTGCTTCCGGCATTTGCGCCTGGGCGATGAAGAAGGCGCCTGCCACCGCGGATTGGCCGCCGCTGAGGATCATCGCCCACTGGCCGCCATCGGTCTTCCATCGCCGGACAGCGGTTCCAAGCTGCAGCAGGCCGGAAAAGATCGCCCAGAAGCCGAAGACGCCGAGGACCCAGTTCATGCTCATCGTCAGGGCGACGACCACGGCCGCTGTCGTCACCGCGCTGACGGCGACGTTGATCGCCTGGCTGCGGTTGTTTGGCAGGCCGCCGTTCCGAGCTGCATCGATGAGGTTGGCGGCGGCATCCCAGGCCGGGTAGAGGATCAGCAAACCCGCCGCGACGGCAAGCGACTGGAGCCCGGCCGTCAAGGCGGCGGCGACCCAGATGGCGGAAAAGGCTGCGCGGGTGAAGTAATAGCGCGTCAGCCACTCTTCCCTGTCGCCAGACGCGATGGTGGTTTGATCGGTGGTCATCATGATTTCTTTCCTGAATGTGATTGTGTTGGTCTGATAGGGGCGGCTCACCGTCATGAGCGGTGTCGTCCGTCATCGAGACTGGTTTTCAGCACCGCCGGCCTGCTGCCGCGACGACGTTCTCCGTCGTTCGAGTCCATCGGCTGCGGTCAGGCGACATTCCCTGGTAAATCGCCGGTCGAACCGGGGGGCGGCCCGGCCGACCGGCGACGACGTGGTCACATGGGCGGGACCACGCCATTTTTCCCGACAAGCACCTGATGGGCGAGGGGCCCCGAGGCAGCCTTTTCGGCGGGGATGAAGACGACGGCGCCGGGAACGAGATCGTCATTTGTGGCCGGAGCTATGGTCACGACGGGCGTGCCGTCCGGAATGGCGATCTTCTTTTCCTTGCCGTGATAGGAGACGGTGACGGTGCGGCCGTCGACGCCTTTGACGGCATCGGCCACGGTCGCGTTGGTCATGCTGCTGTTGGGCTTGAGGTCCCAACCGTAGCTGCCTTCACCGGCACCTTTCATCGCCGGCGGGAAGATCAGCACTTCAAGCGCGCCATCGCCGCCGCCTGCGCTGGGCAGCGATGCGATGCCGACGAAGTCGCCAGGCTTGATGTCGGTAACCGCGGCATTTGCGACGCTCGCCAGTTGCCAGCCGTCGGCAAGCGTCACATCGACGGTCTCTCCTTCGCGGGTCTTCACCGTGAGAACAGAGCCGCTATAGGTGACGATGCTGCCCCTGACATGAATCTGCTCGGGCTTCTGGTCTTCGGCCTGGACAGGCGCCACTGGAAGTGCCGCCGTCGCGATGGCGCTGAGCCCCAACACGAGGGCGGGGAGGATGGTCTTGATCATGTCGTTCTTCCTACTAGTTGGTAGTTTCGCTGAACGTGGTTATCGCTCCGGGCTATATTCCGCCCGGAACTTTATCGAGCGGCGGTCGGAGTGAGCCGCTGCAAGGTGGGGGCCAGAATGGTGGCGAAGACCTCCGGGGTCCCGTAAGCCCGGGCCGAGAGCATGGCGCCATGGACGGAGGCCATGAAGGCTTCAGCCTCGACGCGCGGTTCGCTCGACAGTTTCAAACTGCCGTCTTTAGCGCCGCGTTCCATCACCGAGGTCAGCCATGCCGAAGCAAAGCGGAAGAAAGCCTTGACCTCGGCTGCGACCTCCGGCGGCAACGCCGGCAGTTCGCTCGCCAGCAGGGCGCAGACGCAAAAAGGCCTGCTTGCATCCTCGATGCACTGGGCCCAGTGGCCCGCATAGGTTTGGAGGAGCGCCAGCGGATCCCGCACCTGCTGCTCCAGGCCCGCGATACCCGCCTCGGCATCTTCGCGATATCGCATGACAAGCGTGCGCACCAGATCGGTCTTGCTGGGAAAGTGATGATGGATGCTGGCCTTGCGGATCCCGACGACGGCAGCAATATCGGCATAGCTGAAGCCGTTATAGCCTCCGTTCATGATCAGGGTTCGGGCGGAGGCCAGGATCTCGTCGGACGTCGTCAAAAGATTGCTCATAGTCGTCATCTACCTTCCAGTAGGAAGGCTGTCAACCGGAAACAGATTTTTTGCCGTCACCGGTCGTCGAGACGGTGACAGGCTTCACTTTGACTTTGGTGAAAATGATGGCGGCATCGGTTGTAGCGACCAGCCTTGACTCGCCTCGAACCACCAGAACATAATCAGAACACCTAATATGTGGGGATGGAGTTCTGGATGTGCGGCCGCGTCTATATCAAGACCTCGCTTGAGGAACTGGTGCGCAATTTCGCCTTCGCAGAGCGAGGCGCGATCGATGCGCTCGGAAACCGATTCCCACTCTACAACGGCGCGCCGACGCTGGATTATCCCATCATTATTCGCGATATGGTCCGCGAGCCTGACATCATGGGGCCGATCTTCGCCTCGGCGCGCTGGGGTCTAATGCCGGCATGGATGAAGCCGGGTGGGCGGCCGCCACCGATCAATGCGCGCTGCGAGGGCATCAGTACCAACGGCCTGTTCCGCTCGGCCTACAGATCGCGCCGTTGCCTGGTGCCGATCAACGGCTTCTTCGAGTGGAAGGATATCTTCGGCACGGGCAAGAACAAGCAGCCCTATGCGATCGCCATGGCCGACGGCTCGCCCTTTGCGCTCGCCGGCATCTGGGAGACGCGGCGCGACAATGACATAGAGATCCGGAGCTTCGCAATTATCACCTGCGAGCCGAATGAGATGATGGCGCAGATCCATGATCGGATGCCGGTCATCCTGCATCGTGAGGATTATGAACGCTGGCTATCGCCGGAACCCGATCCAAACGACCTGATGAAGCCATTCCCGGCCGAGCTGATGACCATGTGGCCGATCGGCCGCAAAGTGGGTTCGCCCAAGAATGACACGGCTGACATTATCGATCCGATCGACCCCGATCCGGAGCCGACGCTGATCTGAATTCACCGGCTCGGGCGGGAGCCATCCATCAACCATGCGGTCAAAGAGATACCTCGCGAGAGGACAGGACGACGCATGCCAGAACAAATCACCTGGAAATCGTGGGAACATGTCAGCGGCCGAGAAATCAAATACAAATGGCGGCACGCCTGGAAGGAGAAACCCGGTGACGACTACGTCGCTTTTGACGGCGATACCCAGATCGGAAGGATATTTCGGCCACAGGCAGGCGGAGGGATCGACAATCGCTGGTTCTGGATTGTGGCGACAGACGGCAGCCATCGATTGGATTGGCCGTCGGCTGGATACGAGGACAGTGCCTATGTCGCCTCAAGGCGGCTGGAGATGATCTATGAGAGCATCAGGAGCGGGAAACGCAGGACGGAGCATCCATGAGCATCGAAGGCCATTCGACTGCGCCGGGCGCCAATGTGATCGTTGAGCATTATTGCGAGCACCGGCATGCTGACGGCACGCGCTGCAAGGAATGGGGAGGCTGGGGCCACAGCCCATCTCCGGCCGTGCCAACGCGCTGGTGGTGCTTTGAGCATTTCCCGCATAAGTCATACGAACAGGAACAGGCACTCAGGCGGAAGCTGGAGGCCGCGGAGCGCGAGAAGGAAATGTCGCAGTAATTGCAGGCTTGATTATCTGCGCATCGTTGACTGCCATCGACGGCGACACCGTAAAATGCGAGTGGAAGTCCGTCACCGTCTCGACCGACGGCTGATGGCAGAAGCTCTGCTTTCTGCTTCAACGATTGGGCAAAACACAAACGCACCGGCCGCTGGTCAACATCTATCGAAAGAACGGGAAGAGATCGGCAAAAAGCTCCTGAAAGAAGGCTTCGCCCGCAACTGGAGACCGAAGTAGCGGAACAATTGGTATGGCTGAATGCTTCCCGGCTACCAATTTTTTTTGGTAGAATTGTGATTCAAATTTTGGTAGAAGCGTCTCAGCCATGAGGAGCACCACATGAATCGAGCAGAAGCAATCGCATCTCGCTTTGGTAGTCAGTCTGCGCTTGCCGAAGCGCTCGCTATTCGACAGAGCACGGTCCAGTATTGGTGTTCAAAGGGTGCTATCCCGATCAAATGGCACCAAAAGATAATTGAGGCCGGGGTATCGATTGGCTTGCATATTCAACTCGCAGAGCTGGGCTCTCAAAAACACAAGCTGGTCCTCCCAGCCATCGCTGACGAAGAAGAAACCTACGATGGGGAAATCCTTCCTCCATTGCCAGACTCTCCGTTCGCAAAGTGGAGGGGTCAGATCGACCTCGGAGGAGACGTGCTGGATTGTTATGTGCTGGATACAGGACAACGGGTGATTGCGCTGCGCTCGGCCATTCGCTCTTTCGCAGGAGTGGAATCTGGTAACCTGGGCAACTACATCGGGGTAGCTGGATTAAAACCTTTTATCAACAGTGACTTAATCCTGGGCGAACTTATCGAATTTTCCATCCCTGGAACTCAGTTTAGGGGCAGCGGGATGACAACCGAGCATTTTGAATTAATTTGCAGGGGATATGTCCAAGCTCTCTACAAAGGTGCCCCTCTCACAGACCGGCAGCGCGAGATTGCGATCAAGTGCGCGGTAATTACATCAGGTCTAACCCGCACTGGCCTTGACGCGCTGATCGATGAGGCTACTGGCTATCAATACGAGCGCGCTGAAGACGCTCTTCAAGTAAAGCTTAGAGCCTTCATTGCGGAGGAGCTAAGAGCCTGGGAGAAGACCTTTCCTGATGAATTGTGGGAAGAGTTCGGTCGCCTTACCAACTGGCAGGGCTCGTTAAAAAGCCGTCCGAAATATTGGGGAAAGCTCGTCATCGAACTGGTCTATGACACACTCGACCCAGACGTGGCAAAGTACCTCAGAGAGAACCGGCCGCCGCCAAACATCCGCTGGCATCAAAATCTAACTGAAAATCTTGGTGTGCGTCAGCTTGTCTCTAGATGCTTCGAAATTGTCGGGTTGGCCAAATCTTGCAGAACAATGACAGAGTTGCGCAAAAAGGTGGCTCACCACTACGGAAAGCAATCAATGCTCTTCAACGTTTATGACAACTGATCACTCGTTCAATTGATCTGGAGTCAGTGCGCCGTACTTCGTCGGCCGTAGCTTTTCGGTGATCCACTCGCGAGTTACGATGTGAAGTGAAGAGCGGCCGATTGCCTCTCCATTCTCCTGCCAGCCGGTCACTTCCCTCCGAGGTCGCGGCTTCGGTCGGCTACGCAAGCCCGGCGCAGTTCAGCCGCGATTTCAAACGGCATTTCGGGCGCACGGCATCGCAAGAGATCAAGTGGGTCCAGCGCCACCTTGGCGAATCGGGTGACGATCACGGCTAAAGCATGTCTCACGCGCCCGACGGTGCGACGGCCCGCAACGCGGTCCTGACGATCGCATCGCCGAACTCCGGCGAGACCGGGCGATGGCCGACCAGCAGCCGGAAGAAGACCGGTCCGTAGATCATGTCGAGCAGCGCCTCCATATCAAGCGGCGGAACGATCTCTCTCCGAGCCAGAGCCTCCTCCAGGATGACACGACCCGCGTTGCGGCTCGACAGGATCACCTGATTGCGGAAGGCCTTGGTGAATTCGCTTTCCGGGTCGGCGGCCGCAAGTGCCATGGTGATCTGCCGCCCGCGCGTGCTTGCAAAGGCAGTCACCAGTCCGCTCATCTGCGCGCCGAGAGCCGCCTGCGCCGTGCCCCCTCCAAATTCCGCTTCCGGTAGCCGGTTGACCAGAAGAGCGGCCATCGCCAGTTCCTGCGCGTTGGCCCAGGAGCGGTAGATCGTCGGCTTGCCGACACCGGACCGCGCCGCCACGGCTTCGATCGTCATGCGGCCAAAACCTTCGGCCATCAGGATTTCGTGGGCGGCCTCCAAGGCACGCCTCTGCGCGGCAGCGCTTGGCGGCCGCCCTCGTTTCTTCGGTGTTGCGTTATTCTCTTGACTCATATCTTTACGATACGTAACGTTAATATAAGACCCAGTCAAGGAGGATCACCCATGCCGAGTTTTGCCCGAAAAGTGAGCGCCTACTTCATCGTCAAGGATGCGGCACGGGCCATCGACTTCTACAAGGAGGCTTTCGGCGCCACGGAAGTCTTCCGCATGACCGATCCTTCGGACGGGCGGATCGGCCATGCCGAACTGCGTTTCGGAGAGACGCTGATGATGCTGGCAGACGAATATCCGGACTTCGGCGCCCTGTCTCCCGATACCGTCGGAGGCTCGCCGGTGACCTTCCATATGGACACGATGTCGACCGACGCAGCACTGGCGCAGGCGCTGTCGGCCGGGGCGACGATGTTGCGCCCGGCGACCGACCAGAGTTTTGGCGAGCGGGTGGCGCAGGTGCTTGATCCCTTCGGTCATCGCTGGATGTTGTCGCAAACCATCGAGCAGGTCACGCCTGAGGAGATGCAACGCCGCTGGAACGGGGATATGTCGGCGTGAGCGCCGCAGCCCTTGAAGCGCTCGAGGAGGCTGAGCGCGCCTTCAACGCGGCGATGGTTTCCAACGATCCCACCCGGATCAGCGCCTGCATCACGCAGGACTGGGTGCTGGTGACGCCTGAGCGTGGCCCAATCCCTGCACAGGTTATTCTTTCGGCGATCGGATCCGGTGTCTTGAGCCATGACACGATGACCAAGACGACGCATCACGTCCATCTGCTCGGCAATGTCGCCACGGTTACCGGCCGCGGGCAGAACACGGGCATGTTCCGTGGCGAACCGATATCAGCCGACGAATGGATCACCGACGTCTATCACCGGGAGGGTGAAAGGTGGCGGTGCGTACTGACCCACCTCACCCCTGTCAGGAGCGGGGCCTGAAGCGCGTCGCGATGTTTCAGATTCGCTCCTCGCGCTTTAGGTCCTTGCCCCACAACCCCTTGGAAATCACTTCGATTCAAGACAAGATCTCCCGCTCTAGCTGGGGGAGACTCCGATGGAAAACCACGAGCCGTTTTTGCGCGAGGCGATTGCGCTTTCGAAATCCGCGATGGAACACGGCGACGAGCCGTTTGGCTCGGTGCTGGTGAAGGACGGCGAAGTCATCCTGCGCGCCGAAAACAGCGTCTTCACCGGCCACGATATGACCAACCACGCCGAGATGAACCTGGTGAAACTGGCCGCACAACATTACGACACTGCTTTTCTCGCCGACTGCACGCTCTATACCAGCACGGAGCCCTGCGCGATGTGCGCCGGGGCGATTTACTGGTCGGGCATCGGGGGCATGGTGTTTGCATGCTCCGAAACACGGCTTGGCGAGATCGCCGGGATCGGGTTGAACGTGCCGAGCCGGGCGGTGTTGCAAACCGGCGCGCGCAACGTCACTGTGGTTGGCCCGACCAACCTCGAAGACGAAGCCGCCAAAGTTCATCAGGATTTCTGGCCGAAGCATCTGGGCAAGGCCTAGAGCGCGGTGCGTCCTTTCGGACGCATAAAGAACGCTCCAACACTTTCAATCCTCGCATCGGCTCACATCGATAGTCCCGGGCCTAGCTGGTTATCCGAGGTGCGCTGACGATCTTCAGGAACAGGGCCTCCATGGCCTCTTCAATACCTTCGGTGGGACTGACCGCGAAATAGAAGCCGGGAGTTGCGCATTCTTCCATTTTCGCGGCGATCTTGGTCTCGAAAGGCTTTACCCAGTCATTATAAAAGCCATTGTCGGGCAAGGGCAGATAGGTCGTATAAAGGACGGCGACTTTGATGCCGCGATCCTTGAGCTTCTTGCAATAGCTCGTGTCGATCGGTTCGATGCATCGTCCGCCGTTTGCTCCTTTCGGGCTGGTGCAGCCGGTCGGCTTATAGCTATCGCCGACACCGTCAGCGACGAAAAATACGATCTTCTGGCGATCGGCATTGCTGGTGCCCTTGCCGATGGCACCCTTGATTTCGCTTTCAATACCTTTCAACGCTTCGTCAAAACTCGTCTGCTGGTCGTTGTAGTAGTTCTGAAAAGGAATGCTCATAAGATTTATCATGTCCGTCGCGACTGCTACGGCGCCAAGATCATAGTCGAGGTCGGAGACCTTAAAGAGCTTCGCGGCTTTGGCGTCCTGGGCCGTCTTGCCGAACGTATAGGCGGCGACCCGGAATTGGCTTGCCATGGACTGCGTGTCTTTTGCCTTGGCCATCAAGGCTTTGACGGCCGCTGCGACCACGTCGATACGAATGGTCACGCCGTTTTTGCGAGCGACATTGTAGTAGCTTTTCTTATCCTCGACGCCCTTTTCAGAAACGATGTGGCATGCGAATGCGCAGTTTTTATCTTTGCCGCCATCGTGGCCGTTTGCTGTCGCATTTTTCATGGCGGTGATGTCAGCAGCGGTGGCCCCAACGCCCATCGATGGCGTGTTATCCAACAGCATGAAGAAATCCATGTAGGACGGCGTCTCATACCGGGCTGTTGCCGTCCCGGAAACGGTGATCTGATGAAATCCCATCACCTGCATGAATGTCGTGGGCATCGTCGCGCTAAAGGATACGGTGGAGCTGAGAACACCGCCCTGTTTCTGAACGCTGATGTCGACGTTAACGGGCACGTCCTGTTTTTTTGACGTCTGTGAAAAGAAGATCTTCTGGGCTTCGGATTTTCCGAGCGTCAGCGCCCCATCGCCGGACATCGTGTTTGCTTGCTTTGCTGCTTCCGAAGCCGGAGTAATGGATCCGACCGCCGCCGCGTCCGCAGCGGCATAGAGTTCGGTGCGAAGCGACAGGGCGCTGCCAAAATCAATGGCTGTACCCGCCGCACCGAACAGCGGGACGACGAGCAGCGCCGTCATGATTCCGAAGTTACCGGATCGGTCAACAATGAAACGATGCAACATCAAAGGCTGCCTTCCCGGTATCCGTGTTGGTGGTCGCCCCACCAGGAAATTGCCACAAGGACAATCTCTAACAGCGGAACTTAAACCAAAGGAAAATACGTATGGCTGCATTTTCACTAAATCGCTGAAGAGTTCGCGGTCGCAATGATGAGCGCCATCGAAGCCCGCAAAGCAGTCATCTGCATGCTCACCGTTGAGAGACGAGCGCTCTGCGTCGGGAGGGCCGATCACCATCGGTTATGGACGCTGCGCACCCGGCCAAAGCCTCACCGAGACGATTGATTTCGACGATGTCATGATCGTTCTGGAAGCCGGCTTTCGGTCTCGACGGACTCACCTATCCCCATTGGCGGCCGGCGCACGACTAAGCCGCGGCCGGGGCTCAGCGCTTGTATTCCGGCTCGCTGCGATCGAGCGTGCGCTTCACCGATTCCAGATGGAGCCGGGCCGATTCCGGGTCTCCTTCGCGCATTTGCCGGTAGGCCGCTTCGGCGATCTCAGGCGCGACGGCAAGGACTTGGCGTCCGGTCGACAGGGCGAGCGTCTGCACTTCGCAGGCGCGCTCGAGGTAATAGAGGTCGTCCCAGGCTTCGGCGATATTGGGTGCGCAGACCATCACGCCGTGGTGCTTCATGAAGACGATGTCGGCATCGCCGATCGCAGCCGCGATCCGATCGCCCTCGCGCGCATCGAGCGCCAGGCCGTTATAGTTGCGGTCAACGGCCGTGCGTCCATAGAATTTCAAGGCGGTCTGCCCGGCAAAGATCAGGGGATCGCCCTCCGTCATCGAAAGGGCGGTGGCATAAGGCATATGGGTGTGAAATGCCGCCTTGGCGCGGGGAATGTTCTTGTGAATCCTGGCGTGGATGTAAAAAGCGGTGGCCTCAGGCTGCCCGGCGCCCGACACCACGTTGCCGTGAAAGTCGCAGATCAACAACATCGACGCCGTCAGTTCGGCGAAAGCGTAGCCATAAGGGTTGACGATGAACAGGTCGTCATAACCGGGAACGACGGCCGAGAAGTGGTTGCAGATCCCTTCCTCCATGCCGAGCCTTGCCGCCATCCGGAAGCAGGCCGCAAGATCGACGCGGGCCTGCCAGATGTCGTCCGCATCAAGTTTCGGCTGGTTGGGGCCGCCGGCGGGCGATGGAGCTGTATTGAGGGAGTGCGCCATGGGATCGTTTCAAATTGGTGCCGAAGGAGAAGGTGGATGCCTTCTGGATTACGCCCGGATCAGCCTCGCATCAAGCCGGCTGGAGACAAACATGGTTCGCTTCATTTGCATATTTTGGGTGAGTACGCTGGCAGATCGTCGATCATCCGGGCCGGGTAATCGCTGCTGTTTACTCCTATGCCCTCCGGCCGCGGTAGGTCGGCGGCGGAGGGAGCGCCTCGTGGGCCTGCGCCAGTGTCTCGAGCCAGGCCGCTAAACCGGCCGGGATCTCTTCGTTTCCGGCCTCCAGGGCTTCAATCCAAGACAGCTCGCATTGCAGCGCCGAGGCAATATTGATTGGCGTCCAGCGGATATGCAGCAGGCACTCGGAGAAACGTTCTGAAGTCATGATGAACTCGCCAATTATCGTGGCCGCGAGTGTGCCACAGAAGAGGCTCGGAACCAAACCCTGACGGAGCGGTCAGAATGGAGTCTGGTGGCTTCTCCAATGGCTGGGAGAATCAGATCGTCGGCCAGCTGTCTACCGCAACGATCCGGCGAGGTCGACAAGGTGCATAAACGGCAATTCGATCGCCAGTGAATTCGATCAGGAACTTGAGGGGCCCCATGAAGGTTTCTCCCGCTCGAAAGGAGCCCATCATGGCAAAACTGAAGATTCCGAAAAAGGTCGGCGCATACAAGATCCCGAAGGCAATTCGCAAGAACCCCATTCTGCAGGGCATGCTGGCCAACAAGGTGGGACGCGATGTCCTCGCTAAGGCCTTGGTTGCTGGTGCGGGTGCGGCAGCGGCTGTTCTTGTCGAGGACCGCAAGGACGTCGCGGACACCGCAAAGACCACGGGGCGCAAGGGCGCCAAGGCACTGGGCCTGGTTGGAGAGGCCTTCCATCGTGCATCCGACGCTGCAGTCGACGTCGTGCGCGATGCGGCCGGCGACATGTTGCCGAAGAAATTCAAGAAACAGGCAGACGAAAACCCTCGGAAGGGCGCCGTCGTGCACTAGCCACGGCGCCGCCCAGGAAGAAGAACCGGCGGCTGGAAACACTGATGCGCAATCGTGCCGGGGGCGGGGTGCTGGAGCAGGCCAAAGCGGCCGCCACAGCGAAAATGATCGGAAAGCTCCTTCGCAAGCACCCGCTCATCGCCGCAGAACTGGGCGCCTCAGGGGCCGCCAGAGGGCTTGCTGTGGGAATTGACGAAGTTCGTCATCTGGTCTTCGGTGGTGATGCCACCAAAGAGAGAAGGAGCAGCGATGAAGGAGAGTGATCTTAAAGAACTGGGCGAGGCGATCCTCAAGGAGACGCGGTCCGACATCACACCCAAACAACTCATCAAAGCAGTGCGAAAAGCGCATCCGGAGGCGACGAAGAAGGAGATCGTCCGGGCTGCATTCTATGCGCTGATCGCCAATGCCGATCGGGAACCGGAAAAGGCGACGGCACTGCAGGATTTCGCGATCACCCAGCGCATGAACGATGACGAGCTGCAGGACTGACGGGCCTCGTGGGCATGGAATTTCATTCTTCTGTCACGCAACCTTCTGCCGATGACGGACTTAAGCGAAAGGTCCATCAGCAAAGGAAGACGCTATGTCAGATGATCGCAAGAGCGCCCCGCCGGCAAAGCAGGCGGTTTTGACCCCAGAGACGAATGTCATCGACCGCGCAGCGGCGGCAACTTTGGTAGAAGACCTGCGCCGCGATGTCGGACCCTCGACGGAAGCCCATGAAACCGCAGATCAATCCGCAAAGGCGCTGAACTGGCACCTGGATCCCGCAGATGTTGCGAATGCGGCTTTCTCGGCGGCGAGCCTGTCGTTGATCCTGTGGAGCCAGTCTCTGTCGATTGCGCGGACGTTCTGGTCGCTGCCGATGACGATGTGGCAGGCCGGGCTCGCCACGCCATCGACCGACAAGAACATCGGTTAGCATGATGCCGAAAAGTATGAGCGGTTTTCTCCTGTTCTAGGCAGAAGGCAGGTGCTTTGGGTGCGAGCGGAGGCCGCGAAGCACATCCCCTCAGCCTTGGCTGACGGACATGGCGGATGGCCTCCGCCAGAGGCACCCTCTTCGATGCGATGATCGAAAGCTATCGTGCCGCTGGATTGCTTCCAACCTGAAACGAACCTTTTCGAGCCGTTGCCGGATGGCCGCCACCGCGCCTGCGCCGCTATGGTAAGAATGATGGATGCGTCGTAGGGAACATTGGTCGCGTTTGGCGGTTCGGCAGAATAAGTTGCCATCATCGCGAGCAGGTATCTCATGACGACCGAGTGGCCCCCATTGCCGCCCATCCGTACCGGCATACGCGGGCTCTGCCCGCGCTGTGGCCGCGGGCATTTGTTCGATGGCTTCCTGACGCTGCGCAAGAGGTGCGAAGTCTGCGATCTGGACTATTCTTTCGCCGATCCTGCCGATGGCCCGGCATTTTTTGTCATCTGCTTTGGGTGTATTCCGAGCGTCCTGCTCGCGGTCTGGCTCGAAGTTAGGTTTCAACCGCCATGGTGGGTGCACATGCTGGTGACACTTCCCTTCATGCTGCTCACCTGCATCCCGCCTTTACGCCCTCTCAAGGGCTGGTTGGTGGCAAGCCAATATTATCACAAGGCCGAGGAGGGAAAGCTTTCCCGCCCGTCTTAGGGGCAGCCGTCATCGTCCATCCCTTGACTCTCGAAGGCGAGCCGATGATCGTCGGCTTGTGATCGTTCTGCGCTTTCACACCCGCCTCTCGCTTGCCCGAAATCCCGACAGTCTCGGCATATCGGCCGGCGACATTGTGATGGTCCCTGCCGCGATGAAGGCGGTGGGGCGGCTGCTCACCGATCCCGATGTGCCGATTGATGCGGCGCGATGCTGTCGCCAATAGCATCCGTCTTGACTCACTCCGCAATGAGAACATAATAAGAACATCGGCGCTGCGGCCGCCATCTGAAAACCGAAGATGTGGAGAGTGGACATGCGCCAGCAGTCGAGCGGCGAAGCCGCCGAAGAGTGGGATCCGAGTGAGGTGATATGGCCGCCGGAGAAGGAGATCGATGTCTCCGAGGCGCATGCAAGTCTGGTCAAGGCCGTGGCGGGAAGTCGCGGCGTAAGATATTTCACGGCCTTTATCATCGACGTCACCAACGATGGTTATCTCGGCGATGTCCAGATGGCGATCGATGATGTCGCCGGCGAGGCCTGCGGCATCCTTTTGCGGTCGTATGTCACCGGCAGTGACGCCGCAACGGGCCAGCCGATCCTTGCCGAGGAAGCCACGCGGCCATTCAAGTTTTCCTGCGGCGGGGGCGTGGCGAAGGCGATAGCGGTGTTTTGCGACAAACTCAAAATGGCCGGCGTTTTTCCTTGAGTGCTTCCCTTGAGCCCGAACGACATGATCGGGGCAGGCACCGCCTTCCCGAGAATTCGTGATCCGTCGAGAGCAGGGGCGGGCGAGATTGTCTACATGCCGAAAGGTGAAACGGTGACCATCCGCTCGCAGGAGGCTCGCGGTGGTCTGACCGTCGATTGCACAATCTGACACGCCGTTGCCGCGCCTCACATCGGCGGCATTCCCTCGAATTTTTGCGCAGCCGGATCGGTCTGATCCCAGGCAAGCCCGCGCGCGGTGTAGGTCACCATCTGCGGCTGATACCGGCCGGGCTCGTCGAGGCTAGCGGCGTGGATGGTGAAAAAGTCAGGCATGTAGGAGAAGGTCATGTAGACCGGCGCGCCGCAGGCGGGGCAGAAGCCGCGGGTCTTGACGTTGCCGTTGTCGGCGACCATCTGCCAATGCGTCGCCTGGCCTTCCAGCTTCACCGCCTGCCGGCTCGGGAAGGTCAGATAGGATCCGTGCCCGGTGCCGCTGCTCGCCTGGCAGTCGCGGCACTGGCAGTCATTCATCGCAATCGGCTCAGCCGAGATTTCATAGTGGATCGCACCGCAGGCGCATCCGCCGGTGTAAGGCTTGCTCATGTCTCTCTCCTGATAAAACGCCGTATTGGCGACGGCGGTCGCCTCAGTTCTTCTCGTCGGCTATGGCGCCGATATTCTTCACGACCTTCTTCCAGCCTTCGCCCATCTTCTCGAAGGCGGTCTCGTTTTTCGGCAGCACGAAGCCGGAATGGATGAGGCGCAGCCGCGTGCCGTTTTCGGCCTTGGACAGGATGAAGGTGACGACGGTGTCGAGCGGCGAGCCGTAGCCAACATTCCCCTCATGTCCGCCCTTCCAGGCATAGGTGAGACGCTCATTCGGCGTCACCTCCAGCACCTGGCAGTGAATGGTGCCGTCCCAGGCGCCGGCGGGCGTCGTCTGGTAGGTGAAGTGTTTGCCTTCGATGGGCTCGAATCCGGTAGGAATCATCAGCCAGCGGCCCATCAGATCGGCTGTGGTCAGCGTTTTCCAGAGCGTCTCCGGCCGATGCGGGAAAACCTCGTCGACCACGATCTCCTGCGTGTCATGCTTCAATGCGGCGTCAGTCATGGATCGATTTCCTTCAGCAATGTTCTGAGATTGGCAAAGCGGTCGCGCCAGAAGGTGCCGTAATGGCTCATCCAGTCGACAAGCGGCTCCAGGCCTTCCGGCTCGGCGCGGTAATAGACCTTTCGGCCTTCGGGACGTTCGGCGACAAGGCCCGCCTGTTTCAGGGCCTTGAGATGCTGCGAAATCGCGCCCTGCGTGACGCTGCTTGCCCGCGTCAGTTCGACGACGGTGATCTCGTCGGCGTCGACGATCTGCTCGAACACGGCCCGCCGTGTGGGATCGGCAAGGGCGCGCATGACGGCAGTGATGGAGGCGGCTTCTATCATGGGGAAATCAATAGCGCAGGCTAATTGATGAGTCAATGCTAATTGTTCAGAAGGCGGATGCGCGTTGGACGAAGCGCACCGCTAGAGCCTGACATAGCCCGAAAGCCGCGCACATTTTTTCAGTATCATGCTCTGGGGCCGCTGCCTTGTTTTCTTGGGCATCTGAACTACGGTGCCGATGGGGTTTTGATGGTGTTGATTTGGGGGTAGTTGAATGCGTTTCTTTGCAGCTTTGATGATTGCGATTTTATTGAGTGGGGAGGGGGTGGCTGCATGCCCTCTCAACGACACCTTGAAACTTTGCGTGTTGAATGGTCGAAGCCTGGCTGCCCTGCACAGCGGTATTGATCGAGGCGATTGGACCGTTGAAGCGCCTCCTTCTCCCGTCAACCCGACCTCCGAGCCTCGAACCGGCAGCGAGCAATATGCGATGCCGAGCGGACTGCGGTTCGCCATGTATTATCAGGAATACCGAAACCTCTTTTCTGCTACCTGTACGCTCGATTATTTTGGTGTCTTGGCAGCGGATCGTTCGGAGGATCTGCGTTGTTCGAGCGCTGAGATCGAAGCCTTCGAAGGTGGCCTCGTGGCAGCGTCGTTGGGTTCAGTAACGAAAGACCGCAAGCAAAGCGGCACGGCCTATTTGATCGAGGGCCAGACTACGTGGGTGACAGTCGTCGTCGTTGGTAAAGACCTGTTGAATGTTTGGGTCGAGACGTCAGTCCTCAAGAAACCGTAGAATAAGCTGCGCTGCAGAAGGCGTAGAAGTGACCATGAAAAACCGTGGCAAGCCGCGCTCGGGAAAACGCACCGCCGACGCTCCAGCGGTCGACGCGTTCACACGCAGCGCGCTTGCATCGGATCTGACGTGGCTGCCGGATATGACGTCTTTTGGAAAGCCACCGCTTACCGCTGAAGCCTATGTAGAGGCCTATCTCGCAGATCCCGGCGAGTGGTATTGGTCGACACTTTTGCTTCACGATCCGAGCGAGATCGTCTTGAAACGGGTGCTCGCTATTATCGATCAAGCCCAATTGCCCGGCCACGAAAAGGCGCTCGGTCAATTGGGCGCCGGTCCGCTCGAAGACATGATGTCGGAGGAGTTGCTGGATCGTCTGCAACATTGGCTGCCCTTCACGCCGGCCATGCGTTTTGCGCTCAGTCTGGTTCGAATGGCTGTCGAATCTCCTGTCTTGCAACAGCGACTGAAGGCGATGCTCTTGCGCTAGTGCCTCCGCGGGCAGCGGGCAGTATCCCAGCCTCAAGGCTGGGACGACGGAGGTTGGGGGTGCGTTTCCGCCAAATTGCCGGCGACAGGCTGCGAGATCGGGCCTTAATTCGAGAGGTACTTTTGAAGGAATGTGCGAACGCTGCGGATGGACTTTCCTGCGGCGTCCGGATTGTATTTTTCGATGTGACCCAACACCTTCCTTCCCACCTTGAACTCCGGGGCATCGAAATCGTGGTAGGTACCCTTGTAGATATTGAGCTCGATGGGCGGGCTATCGTCACTCAGATTGGCAAGCCTCTTCCGGCATCGGTCGGCCGGGCTCCAATTGTCTCGCTCGCCAGTCAAGATCAGGATCGGCACCGTCGCATCGCCCTGAGTTGCCGCACAGCGGGGATAGTAGGCAACCGCCGCCTGGAATTTGCGGTCCATCAGCTGTTCGTTGCCTTCGATTTTGGTTCCCTCCAGCGTCGCCGTGCCGCCGGTCGAAAAGCCCATCAGGGCAACGCGGCTGGCATCGACGAAGCTTTGTTTCGATAAGAAATTCAAAGCGCCATAGGCGTCGAAGACGCGATCGGGGAGATGGCTTTGACACGTGTCCTTGATGTTGCGGGTGGTGAAGCTATCGACAGCGAGCACGACGTAGCCCCATGATACCAGTCGTTTCGGCCAAAGCTCTTTGACACTCAAACGCATGCCCTCGCATCCATGCAGGACGACGACCGCCGGGAAGGGGCCATCACCCTGGGGGCGGGATAGATATCCCAGCAGGGGCGTGCCTTGCGGTTGAGAAAGAATTTCTCCCTGTTCCCTGGCCTTGCTTATTCGAAATGGGCTGAGCTTGACGGGCGCGCTTTCGAAGTGAACCACTTCGTCGGCACCAGCCGGGTTTTCAGCGAACGTGACGCTGAGAAAAGCGACGAGGCAAAGAAAAAGTCTCGTGGTTTTCACTGAACTTCTCCACCGTTTAATCAACAGCCGGCGTATTGTACGCCGGACCTGAAGGCTCGAAAAGCGGCGAGGGGTTTTGCCGCCGATTGGCTCGGGTTGGGTCGATTTCCAGCCGCATGATCTGCGATCAAAAGCCCTTGATCACCCCCCGGCAGATCATTTATGACTACCGTAAATCCAAGCTGCGAAATTTGAATCTAGAGGTGATGTCGGCCAAGTCGGCGGCGCCTATGCTGTGCGGATCAAGTCGATAATTGCGACCAGTGTCCCTGAGCCACTACCACGGATTTGCCACTGAGTTTACCCCTTGCTCCGTCATCCTCGGGCTTGTCCCAAGGATCTACCTTGGCCTCCATTGGCGGCGGGCATGGATCCTCGGCACAAGGCCGAGGATGACGGAGGGTGGGGAGCGCGGCTTGCCAAAATTGCCGGAGAGCGGATGGCATTCTGGCGCCGACTTGGTCGGGCAGGCTCGATTTCGAACTGACGTGAGACTCACGATTGGCTGTTGATCACCCCCCGGCAAATCAGTTAGGACTACCGTAAATCCAAGCTGCGAAATTTGAATCAAGAGGGAATGTCGACCAAGTCGGCGGCGCCTATGCTGTGCGGATCAAGTCGATAATTGCGACCAGTGTCCCTGAGCCACTACCACGGATTTGCCACTGAGCTTACCCCTTGCTCCGTCATCCTCGGGCTTGTCCCGAGGATCTACCTTGGCCTCCATTGGCGGCGGGCATGGATCCTCGGCACAAGG
>NZ_JBAMYD010000024.1:0-91304 GCF_037002925.1 Rhizobium aouanii | reverse complement strand
ACCCATCTATCCGGTTCAATCTGTTACCCATCTATCGGCTGGACACAGGCCAGAGGGGGGTGTCCCACGCACGCCTTCGATCACTCCGTCGTCTTGTCGTCACCACTGTCCTCGACATCCTCGAGGCGGACGAATTGCGTACCCTTCGCCTTGAGATCGACCAGCGCCTTCGCCACCCCCTCGCCCGCCGCATGCGTCGGCTGGTTGACGTGCGAGATGACGACGTCGCCGTCCTTGGCCGAGGCGATGCGCTTTTCGGTGATGACAGCCCCGAGCAGCGAGCCGCCGTCTCCATTCACCGAATAACCGGCAATGCGATAGCCCATGGCGCGGATCTCGCCGATGGCGGACAGGTCATATTTGGCGGTCGAGCCGCGGAACCAGTGCGGCGGCGGGATGCCGGCCGCGACCATGGCGGCAGCGCCGCCTTCGACCTCCTGCCGCACCGCCTGCGGCGAGCCGGCGGACGCGATGCCATAGATCAGCGTCGGCGTGTCGACGGCCGGAATATGGTTCTGGCCATGATTTTCGAGTTCGAAGAGATCGGGATTCTGCAGGAACACGGCAAGTGCTGCTGGATTGCGCTTCAGCCAGCGGGCGGTGACGAAGATCGTTGCCGGGATGCGTTCCCGCACCAAGGTCGAAACGATGCGCTCGTCCGCCTGACCCATGCAGGCATCGAAGGTCAGCGCAATGCGGGCATGGCCGGCGATATTGGAACGGGCGATATGCAGATGCGGCTCGACGAGCTTTGGCGCCGGCGCCTTCGGGGCCGGACTGACCACTGCCGGGGCCGACACGGCTAACGGAATTCCGTTCGCGAATACAGCCGAGATGCTGACGAGAAGGAACGCCGAAGCGAGCAGGATGCGGTTCATATAATGGATTTCTGTGATTCGAGCTGCCAATTTTTAGCGGCGGCTCTCCCCCGGCGCCATGCGGCCGGATGTCACCGCGGCCGCTTGGGCGGACGGGCCGTATCAATCATAGAGATAATACTTATTCCATTTATCGCGCGGCACCTTCTCGCCGATCTCGTAGTTGAGCTCGCGCACGTTGATATGCTGCGGACCGGTGATGCAATTGTAGGAGAGATGGTACCAGTCGCCCTTGCTGCGGAAGACGGCACCCGGCGCCTCCAGCGAATTGTCGCCGGGGATCGGGTCCTTGAAGGTATAGGCAATCACCTTGTCGGGCTTGAAGCCGGTGCTGTCCTTGTTGATGCGGCTCATCGCCTCGGTGTCGCAGCTCTGTTCCAGGCGGGTCGAGGGATCGAGTTTTTCCAGCTGCTTCTTGATGGCGGGATCGACGGCAAAGGCGGGGGCAGCAAGGCTTGCGAGGGATAGAAACAGGACCAGACGTTTCGGCATTGCGGAAAAAATCCCTTACTGTTCTGCAATTTTTACCCCACCCCCGACAGCTTGCCGGGAGCTTGGCACGTGCAAATTCACTGAGATAGCGGACTTTCTTAAATAATGTGGTGACATCAAGGCAAGGCCGGCAGAGCGTCATCCTTCTCTGTGGAAGGTCACCTATACTCTTGGCGCGCCCTTGCCGGACCCTTGCCGCTTGATCCGGCGGCGGCGCGCCTCTATCTCTTGCCAACCCGACATTCCGACCCGGAGCCATTCCTTGTCCGTTTTCAAGAACCTGCCGACACCGCCTGCCGCACAGAAGAAGCCCGTCTCCGACACGCGCCACGGCATCACCCGCACGGACGACTATGCCTGGCTGCGCGCCGACAACTGGCAGGCGATGTTCAAGGATCCGTCGATCCTCGACCCTGAGATCCGCCGCCATCTCGAAGCTGAAAACATCTATATGAACGCGGCGATGGAGGACACCAAGGCGCTGCAGAAGGTGCTGTTTGCCGAAATGCGCGGCCGCATCAAGGAAGACGACAGCTCGGTGCCGATGAAAGACGGTGCCTATGCCTACGGCACCTTCTATGTCACAGGCGGCGAACAGCCGCGTTTTTTCCGCATCGCCCGCGACGGCAATGTTGCCGACGAATCGATCCGTACGGTGCTGCTCGACGGCGACAAGGAGGCTGCCGGCAAGGCCTATTTCCGCCTCGCCGGTCTCGACCATACCAGCGACCACAGCCGCGGCATCTGGGGTTACGACGACAAGGGCTCGGAGTTCTTCACGCTGCAGGTGCGCGACCTCCAGACCGGGCAAGACCTTGCCGACCGGATCGAGAATACCGGTGGCGGCGGCGTCTGGGCGCCCGACGGCAAGAGCTTCTTCTATTCGGCGCTCGACGAGAACCACCGGCCGTCGAAGGTGTTCCACCACATTCTCGGCCAGCCGCAGTCGGAAGACCGGCTGGTCTATGAGGAAGCGGATGCCGGCTTCTTCATGGGCGTCGGCGGCTCGCTGCTCGACGATTTCATCTATATCGACATTCACGACCACGAGACCAGCGAATACCGGCTGCTGTCGACCAAGGACCTCACCGCCGAACCGACGCTGGTGGCGGCGCGCGAGGAAGGCATCGAATATTCGCTGACCGAGGGCGGCGACGTCTTCTACATCCTGACCAATGACGGCGACGCCAAGGATTTCAAGATCATGGAAGCGCCGGTTGATAAGCCCGGCAAGGAAAACTGGCGCGAGGTCGTGCCGCATAAGCCCGGCACGCTCATCATCAGCCACATGGCCTATGCCCGCCACCTCCTGTGGCTGGAGCGCAAGGACGGGCTGCCGCAGATCATGATCCGCGATCGGGCGACCGGCGAGGAACACGCGATCGCCTTTGCCGAGGAAGCCTATTCTCTGGGACTGCAGGGTGCTGCGGAATACGACACGGATATCATCCGCTTTTCCTATTCCTCGATGACGACGCCGTCGCAGCTCTACGACTACAACATGGTGACGCGCGAGCGCACGCTGTTGAAGACGCAGGAAGTGCCGTCCGGCCACAATCCCGACGACTACGTCACCCGCCGCGTCTTTGCGCCGGCGTGGGATGGCGAGAAGGTTCCGGTCACCCTGCTCTATCGCAGGGATACCCCACTCGACGGCAGCGCCCCCTGCCTGCTCTACGGCTACGGCGCCTACGGCATCACCATTCCGGCCGGTTTCAACACCAATTGCCTGTCGCTCGCCGACCGCGGCTTCGTCTATGCCATCGCCCATATCCGCGGCGGCAAGGACAAGGGATTTTCCTGGTACGAAGACGGCAAGATGGACAAGAAGACCAACACCTTCAAAGACTTCGTCGCCGCGGCCGACTATCTGAATCAACAGAGGTTCACGTCTTACGCGAAGATCATCGCCGAGGGCGGATCGGCCGGCGGCATGCTGATGGGTGCGGTTGCCAACATGGCGCCGGAGAAGTTCGCCGGTCTCATCGCCGCCGTCCCCTTTGTCGACGTGCTCAACACCATGCTTGACGACACTCTGCCGCTCACCCCCCCGGAATGGCCGGAATGGGGCAACCCGATCGACAGCAAGGAAGAATACGAGCAGATCGCATCCTACTCGCCCTATGACAATGTCGACGCAAAAGCCTACCCGCCGATCCTGGCGCTCGGCGGCCTGACGGACCCGCGCGTCACCTATTGGGAACCGGCCAAATGGGTGGCGAAGCTCCGCGACAAGACGACGGGCGACGCGCCGATCCTGCTCAAGACCAACATGGACGCCGGCCACGGCGGTGCCTCGGGCCGTTTCCAGCGGCTGGAAGAGATCGCGTTCGAGTATGCGTTTGCGATCAAGGTTGCCGGCAAGATGTAACGGTTGGGGCGTGCCTAGTGGTACCCCCTCTGCCCTGCCGGGCCCGGGGTCGAGCCACGCGTCTCGACCCGTCCTTCGGACCCCCACAGGTGGGGAGATCACAAGTGGGTTAACAGTCCCGCTCATCTACCGTTTCGCCGTGCTGAAGCGTTGATTGTTTGGGGAAACCAGAGCGCCGAGCCAATCTCCCCACCTGTGGGGGAGATGCCCGGCAGGGCAGAGGGGGCTTGCGCGGCACAAGGTCAAGGGAGAAAGAAATGCCCGTCTATATCGCCCTACTCCGCGCCGTCAATGTCGGCGGCACCGGCTCGCTGCCGATGGCTGAGCTGAAGGCGATCTGCGAAGGCCTCGGCTTTTCCGATGTGAAGACCTACATCCAGAGCGGCAACGTGCTTTTCCGTTCGGATGAAGCGGAAGAGACGGTGGAGGAGCGGCTCGACGAGGCGCTCGGCAAGAAGCTGGGCAAGCGGCCGGGCGTGATGGTGCACAGCCGCAAGGAACTCGATGGCATTGTCGCCGATGCGCCCTTTCCCGACGCCAAGCCGAACTTCCTGCTGGTCTATTTTCTGCCAGAAAAGGCGCCCGACGATGCACTGGAAAAGATGGTAGCGCCAGACGGCGAGGAGGCAAAGCTCGCCGGCCGGGAAATCTATGTGCATTATCCCAATGGTTCCGGCCGCTCGAAGCTGAAATTGCCGGCGCTGAAGCCTGGAACGTCGCGCAATCTCAACACCGTGCGCAAGCTCGCGGACATGGCGGCGGCGCTGGAGGACGGGGGCTGAGGATGTAAGCGCAATTCCGGACGCAAAGCCGCTTCGCACTTTTGCTGGAATTGCTTTAGCCCCTCGGCATCACCACCACCGGCAGAAAGAGCATCTTCACGAAGGTTCGAAGCATCAGCACCTGCTCGGCCAGCGTGTTCGGCTCCTTCAGCGTCTTCGACAGAACGATGCCGCCTTCCAGGACGGAGGACACCATGTCGGCGAGCTGGTCGACGTCGACGGGTTCGCGCAGCGGATAGACCTCCACGATGTCCCGGAGCATGCGGCCGAAACGGCGGCGCCAGGCAAGCACCGCATTCCGGTTGGTCTCCTGTATCTCCCGGTCGAACAGCCGCTCGTAATAGCAAACGGTCGCCACGATGCAGCCGGGATGGCCGTTCGGCAGATCCGAGAGCAGTTCGGAAAGCAGCTTCAGGCCGAGCAGGAAGGATTGCAGCGGATCGTCGGTCAGATCGCGCGCGCGGCTGAAGATCTCGTCATAGATGCGCTCGTCATTTTCGATGTAGCGGTTGAGCAACGCCTTGGCGAGCTCGTTCTTGTCCCTGAAATGATAGAAGAAGCCGCTCTTGGTGATGCCGGTCTCGGCAATCAGTTCCTCGATGGAGGTGCCGCCGAAACCCTTCTGCAAGACTGCCGCTTCTGCCACATCGAGGATGCGGGTCCGCGTTTCCTCGCCCTTTCGCATGTTCCCCTCCTGTACCGGCGGTACAGTTTTCAGCCTCGTACATTCAGGCCTGCCTCCGCCTCCGGCAGCCTCGGTTGAAGCAAGCAATTGATATCAATCGGCAAAACCCAAAACCGCCTGGAGTATACCTCAAGTCGTCTAGTTTGGCAGCCGATTAAACGCCAGAACATCATTCATCGACGGCAACCAATCGGGTGCCGCGAGGGAGAGGCTTCAACAATGGCAAAGTACAGAAACGACTTGCCGCAGCTCAAAGGCGGCACTTTCATTACCGATGGCGGCATGGAGACGACGATGATCTTCCAGGAAGGGATCGAGCTTCCGCATTTCGCCGCCTTCATATTGCTGGCTTCCGAAGAGGGCCGGCAGCGCCTGCGGAATTACTATCGCCGTTATCTCAATGTCGCACGGCGGCACGGCACGGGCTTTGTGCTCGACACCGCCACATGGCGGGCCAATCCGGACTGGGGGCAGAAGCTCGGCTATACCAGCGAAGCCCTGAAAGCGGTCAACGAGGAAGCCGTCGACCTGCTCGTCGGCTTGCGCAGCGACTATGAGCGGCCGGAGCAGCCGATCGTCATCAGCGGGGCGATCGGCCCGCGCGGCGACGGCTACAAGGCGGGTATTATGGATACGGCCGAGGCGGAAGACTACCACGCCTTCCAGATCGGGGCTTTCGCCGGCACCGAGGCGGATATGGTGACCGCCTTCACGCTGACCAATATCGACGAGGCGATCGGCGTGGCGCGGGCGGCACAGTCGCTCGGCATGCCCTCGGCCATCTCCTTCACGCTGGAGACGGATGGCAGGTTGGTGACGGGCCGCAGCATTCAGGAGGCCATCGAGACGACTGATGCGATGACCGGCGGGGCGCCGGTCTATTACATGATCAACTGCGCCCATCCGACGCATTTCGAAACAGCACTCGATGCGGGAAGCGCCTGGGTGAAGCGCATTTCCGGGATCCGCGCCAATGCCTCGACCATGAGCCACGAACAGCTGGACAATAGCGAGACGCTGGATGCAGGTGATCCCGAAGATCTCGGCCGCCGCTACCGCAAGCTGCGCGGCCGCATGCCGCAGCTCTGCGTGCTTGGCGGCTGCTGCGGCACCGACCACCGCCATGTCGCGGCGATCTGCGAGGCATGCCTACCGCAGGCGGCATGACGAGCTGAGAGGGAAGAAAAGACAATGACGGTAATGGGCGCACTGCCGCGCCGGCGCGGCTGGCACGATCTATGGCTTGCGATCACGGGACGGCAGAGGCGCGCCGCGCCCGAGGCGGCCGTGGAGGTAGCCCTGCGGGATAGCGATCTTGCAGTCTTCGGGGGCTTCGACGGCCCGATGACCTACAGGCTCGAGGCGGAGCGGCGCGAGGGCCGACCACTGCGACGCAGGCGGCTGCGGGAGCCGGTCGGCTTCTGACGACGGGAAGGGCGACGTCAGCCTTTGGCGACGGCGCCTTTCGTCTGTTTGGCCCTGTAGCCGCTGATCTCCTCGCCGGCGGTCGGCGAGAAACGTAGGTTCCAGAAGGTGGCGGTGATCGAGATGATGGTGACGACGATGAAGGCGGCGGAGAAATCGCCGAGGGCCGGCGTCTCAGTGCCTGACATGGCCATGGAGCCATGCAGCGCCAAGGCGCCGATGCAGATGCCGAGCGACAGCATGAGCTGCTGGAAGGTGGTGTAGAAGCTGGTGGCCGAGCTCATCTGCTCCTTGCTGATCTCGTCATAGGCAATGGTGTTATAGGCGGTGAACTGGAACGATAGGAAGAAGGCGCTGAGCACCAGGACGACGAAGATGAGCGGCATCGGCCAGTCCGGCCGGAAGGCGGCACAGAGGCCATAGCCGATCGTGCCGAGGATGCCGTTGAGGACGAGGCTTCTGCGGAAGCCCAGCCGGCGGAAGACGAACTTCGCCATCGGCTTCATGGCGAGAGCGCCAAGCGCAGTCGCGATGATGATCTGGCCGGCCGCAGCGGCAGACAGGCCGAAGCCGATCTGGAAGAGCAGCGGCAGGAGGAAGGGCTGTGCCCCCTGCGTGATGCGGGTCAGCGAACCGGCAATGACAGACGTCCCGAAGCTCGGCACCTTCATCAGCGAAAAATCCATGATCGGCGACGGGTGCTTGCGGGCATGCCTGAGATAGCCGATGCCGAAAAGCAGGCCGATGACGATCAGGAAGATCGAAAAGGCTCCCTCGCCTTCATGGCTCGACATTTCGAAGCCGAAGAGCAGCGAGCCAAGCGCAATACCGGAGAGAATGAAGCCGACTGTATCGAAGGGACCGCTTGCCTTGCCCTTCACCTCCTCGATGTAGATCGACACGAAGATCATGCCGATGATGCCGATCGGCACGTTGATATAAAAGATCCAACGCCAGTCGAGATAGGTGACGAAGAAGCCGCCGAGCGGCGGACCGACGATCGGGCCGATCAGCGCCGGTACGAGCAGCCAGGACATGGCGCTGACCATATCCTTGCGGCCGACGCTGCGCATCAGCACCAGGCGCCCAACCGGCATCATCATCGCGCCGCCGATGCCCTGCAGCAGCCGCGCCAGCACCAGGAAGGACAGCGTCGGCGCGAGAGCACAGAGGATGGAGCCGACGACGAAAACGGCAATGGCCGCGCGGAAGACGGTGCGGGAGCCGAAACTGTCGGCCATCCGGCCGCTTGCCGGAATGAAGATCGCAAGGCTTAAGAGATAGGAAGTCAGGGCGATCGACATCGCCGGAGCGCCGACGCCGAAATCGCGCGCCATAGTGGGCAGCGCGGTCGCAAGCACGGTCGCGTCGATATTTTCCATCAGCATCGCACTTGCGACAATCATCGCGATCACCCGGAAATTGGGCGCGGCGCGCCGAACCATCGGCGCTTGGTAAATCTGATCCGACATCGTCCGGGATCACTCGCGGTGGCGCGGCGGAGCACACAAGGCAGCAGGGCCGCGGGGATGACAAGGCGCAAAGCCAAGGGGAGACGATTTGCTATACGCCCGCGATCATGGCGGCGCTATGTCCTTTATGGCAAAGCTGCTTTGACGAGAGGTAAAGGCAGGTCACGATTCCTTGCATCGGCTCGATCTTCGTGAAGCTCCGGCTTGCGCCGAAGACACCCCGGCCCTACCTATGAACCATGATCTCCGTCCTGCAGAAAAACCGGCCCGGTGCGGCCTTTCCGTTCGACAACAGCTATGTCGGCTTGCCCCCACGCTTCTTTGCGGCGCAAGCGCCGACTGCGGTGGCGGAGCCCTGGCTGATCAAGCTCAACGAGGCGCTCGCCGCCGAACTCGGGCTCGACGTAGAGGCCTTGCGCCGCGACGGTGCGGCGATCTTTTCCGGCAATCTCGTTCCCGAAGGAGCCGAACCGCTGGCGATGGCCTATGCGGGGCATCAGTTCGGCGGCTTCTCGCCACAGCTCGGCGACGGCCGGGCGATCCTGCTCGGCGAAGTGGTCGACCGTAGCGGTAAACGCTACGATATTCAACTGAAGGGCGCCGGGCCGACACCGTTTTCGCGCCGCGGCGATGGCCGGGCGGCACTCGGCCCGGTGCTCAGGGAATATATCATCAGCGAGGCGATGTTTGCGCTCGGCATTCCGGCCACGCGGGCGCTGGCGGCGGTGACGACAGGCGAGCCGGTCTATCGCGAAGAGGTGCTGCCTGGCGCGGTCTTCACCCGCGTCGCGGCCAGCCATATCCGCGTCGGCACGTTCCAGTACTTCGCGGCCCGGGGCGATACCGACGGCGTGCGTACTCTGGCCGACTATGTGATCGACCGGCACTATCCGGCATTGAAAGAGGCCGAGAACCCCTATCTCTCGCTTTTCGATGCAGTTTGCGAGCGCCAGGCGGCGCTGATTGCCCGCTGGCTGCATGTCGGCTTCATCCATGGCGTGATGAACACCGACAATATGACCATCTCCGGCGAGACGATCGATTTCGGCCCTTGCGCCTTTATGGACGCTTACGATCCGGCGACCGTCTTCTCGTCGATCGACCAGCATGGCCGTTACGCCTATGCCAACCAGCCCGCCATCGGCCAATGGAACCTCGCAAGGCTGGGCGAAACACTGCTGCCGCTGATCGACGCCGAGCCCGACGGCGCGGTCGACAAGGCGAATGCAGTGATCAAGAGCTACGGCGAACGGTTCCAGGCGCATTGGCTGGCCGGCATGCGCGAAAAGATCGGCCTTGTCGGCGAAGAGGACGGCGATCTCGACCTGGTGCAGGCGCTGCTGTCGCTGATGCAGGCGCAGGATGCCGATTTCACCCTGACCTTCCGGCGGCTGTCGGATCTTGCCGGCGATAACGCCGCAGAGCCTGAATTTGCAGCAAGTTTCCGCGAGCCGGATGCCTGCGGCGCCTGGCTTGCGCAGTGGCGCGAGCGTCTGTCGCGCGATCCGCAGACGGCCACCGAGCGCGCCATTGCCATGCGCAGCGTCAATCCGGCCTTCATTCCACGCAATCACCGCGTCGAACAGGCGATCGAGGCCGCGGTCGAGAACGGCGATTTCTCGCTGTTCGAGGCGCTGCTGGCCGTGCTTTCGAAACCCTATGAGGACCAGCCGGGCTTTGCCGCCTATAGGGAACCGCCGAAGCCCAGCGAACGGGTGCTTGCGACCTTCTGCGGAACGTGACAGCCGCTTTGATCGGTTGGGTGCGGCAGTTGCGCCACAGCGATCCGCTTCCATTCGGCCCAGCGCCCGATTCGACGCATCCGCACCCTGCGGCATTGTGGCCGTTGAAAGGCATCTGTTTTGCGCTATCTGGCTGATCGGCAGGACTTTTCCGCCGATTCTTCACCCCAGCCAACCTGAGCGGGAGACAGCCTTATGGCGATTATCGTCACCTCCATCTTCTTCATCATCATCGGCTTAACACTTGGAGGCGGCGGGCTCTGGCTCGTCACGCTCGGCGGCAGCATCTTCTATCTGTTCGCCGGGCTGATGTTCCTGATTACCGCCGGGCTGCTGCTGATGCGCAAGGCGGTGGCGCTCTGGGTCTATGCGGTGCTCGTCGTCGCAGCACTTGCATGGGCGATTTGGGAGGTCGGCTTCGACTGGTGGCAGCTTGGCCCGCGCGGCGGCATGATCATCCTGCTCGGGCTCTGGCTGCTGACGCCATGGATCCGCCGGCCGCTCGGCCTGCGCAGCCCGACGGGCATCACCTACGCCGCGAACCCCTGGCCGCTCGCCGTGCCTGTCATTCTCGCCATCCTCGTCGCCGTCTACTCGATGACATCAGACCCGCATGATCTGGCCGGCGACCTGCCGAAGGATCAGGTCACCGCCAACCCCGCTGTCGGCGGCAGCGTGCCTGATGGAGAATGGCACCAGTATGGCCGCACCCCCTTCGGCCAGCGTTATTCGCCGCTCGACCAGATCACCGCCGAAAACGTCTCGACGCTGAAGGAAGCCTGGCGATATCAGACCGGCGACGTCAAGCGGCCGGAGGATATCAGCGAGACGACCTATCAGGTGACGCCGCTCAAAGTGAAGGACACGCTTTATCTCTGCACGCCGCATAACTGGGCGATCGCGCTCGACGCCAAGACCGGCAAGGAGAAATGGAAATACGACTCGAACTCGGGCATGAACCCCGACCGTCAGCATCAGACCTGCCGCGGCGTCACCTATTATGCCGATCCAACTGTTGCCGCCGGCCAGCCCTGCGCCGAGCGCGTCTACCTGCCAACCTCCGACGCCCGGCTGATCGCGCTCGATGCGGCGGATGGAAAGGTCTGCACTGGCTTTGCCGACCAGGGCGTGCTGCATTTGGAAACCGGCATGCGCTTCAATCCGGCCGGCTATTATTATTCCACCTCGCCGCCGGTCGCGGTGGCGGGCAAGATCATCGTCGGCGGGGCGGTGAACGACAATTATTCGACCGAGGAACAATCCGGCGTCATCCGCGCCTTCGACATCAACACCGGCGCGCTGGTCTGGAACTGGGATTCCGGCAATCCCGACGTGACGACGCCGATCGCCGAGGGACAGACCTATACGACCAACTCACCGAACAGCTGGTCGGTCTTCAGCGTCGACGAGGCGCTCGGCATGGTCTATATCCCGCTCGGCAATCAGGTGCCCGACCAGATCGGCATCAACCGCAGCGACAATGTCGAGAAATTCTCCTCCTCGATCGTCGCGCTCGATATCGCCACCGGCCAGCTGCGCTGGGTGCGCCAGACCGTTCATCACGATCTCTGGGACATGGACGTGCCAGCCCAGCCGGCGCTGATCGACCTGACGAAGCAGGATGGAACCGTCGTCCCGGCCCTAGTCGGCCCGACCAAGCAGGGCGATATCTATGTGCTTGACCGGCGCAGCGGCGAGCCGATTATCTCGGTCAAGGAAATCCCGGCGCCAGGCGGCGCGGTCTCGGGCGATCATACCGCGCCGACGCAGCCGATCTCGGACCTCACCTTCTCGCCCGAGCCGCTTAAGGAAAAGGACATGTGGGGCGTGTCGCTGTTCGATCAGATGGCCTGCCGCATCGACTTCCACCGCTACCACTATGAGGGCCGCTATACGCCGCCTTCGCTTAAAGGGACGATCGTCTATCCCGGCAATTTCGGCACCTTCAACTGGGGCTCGATCGCGGTCGACCCCGAGCGGCAGATCATGTTCGGCATGCCAACCTATCTCGCCTTCACGTCGCGCCTGGTGCCGGCCGCCGATATTCCGCCGAGAGGCCAGGACGAGAAGGGCAGCGAACAGGGGCTGAACCGCAATGACGGTGCGCCCTACGGCGTCTTCATGGGTCCCTTCCTCGGTCTGCTGCAGATCCCCTGCCAGGCGCCGCCATGGGGTTATGTCGCCGGCGTCGACCTGCGCACCGGCAAGATCGCCTATATGCACAAGAACGGCACCGTGCGCGACATGACGCCATTGCCCCTGCCCTTCAAGGTCGGCGTGCCCGGCATCGGCGGGCCGATGCTGACCAAGGGCGGCGTTGCCTTCCTGGGGGCTGCGGTCGACAACTACCTGCGCGCCTACGACGTGACCAACGGGCGAGAGCTCTGGCAGGCGCGGCTTCCCGCCGGCGGCCAGGCGACACCGATGACCTATACGACTGATGACAACAAACAATATGTCGTCATGGTCGCCGGCGGCCACGGCTCGGTCGGCACCAAGCCCGGCGATTACGTGATCGCCTATACGTTGCCGTGATGGGGAGGTTGTGCTGCTCTCCTGTTGGTTCCGATGGCCGCCCCTCACCCTAGCCCTCTCCCCGTAAAGACGGGGAGAGGGGACGTGCCAAACGCGGCCTCGAGGTTGAGGTAGAGGAAGGCGGCGCGGTATGGTCCCTTCGCCCCGTTTACGGGGAGAAGGTGCCGGCAGGCGGATGAGGGGCTGGTTTCGCCGATTTCATACAACTCGCAGGAAACGCGCTTCAGCTTTCTCCAGTTCACACCATCTCGACGATCATGCGGCCGACTTCGGCAAAGAGCGGGTTGAGCTCCTTTACCGGCACCGTCGCCTCGCTGATATAGACGGCGGCGACGATCGGGCCGCGATCCGGCGGCCAGATCACTGCGATATCGCCGAGAGAGCCATTCGGGCCGGTACCGGTCTTGTCGCCGACCTTCCAATCCGCCGGCAGGCCGGCCCTGAGCCGCTCCTTGCCTGTCGTGCTCGCCACCAGCCATGCGATCAGCCTGTCTGAGGAGGCCTCGGTGAGGACCGAGCCGAGGGTGAGATTGCCGAGCGTGTCGAGCATCGCATCCGGTGTCGTCGTGTCGCGTGGATCACCCTTTCTGCCCTCGTTCAACGTCGGCTCGGTACGGTCGAGACGCGTCGTGCCGTCACCGATCGAGCGCAGCCAATCGGTCAGCCCCGCCGGACCGCCGAAACTTTCGAGCAGCAGATTGCCGGCAGTGTTGTCGCTGACGGTCACGGCTGCCTCGCAGAGTTCGGCAAGGGTCATGCCATCGGTTCCGGTGTGTTTTTCGCTGATCGGCGAATAATCGACGAGCTTGTCCCTGCCGTAGCTCACCCGCCGGCCGAGGTTCTCCTCGCCATTGTCGGTCCGGGCAAGCACGAAAGCGGCGGCCAGCGCCTTGAAGGTGCTGCACATCGGAAAGGCCTCGCTGCCGCGATAGCCGAAGGAGATGCTCGTCTCGGTGTCGAGCACCGAGACACCGAGGCGACCGCCGGTGCGTTTTTCCAAAGCGGCAAGGCGATGTTCAATATTGTCCTCGCCCTCGCCTGCACTCTCTTTGGCACTCCCCTTGCCCCCCTCCTCGGCATTGGCTCGAAGCGTCAGCACGGGTAGGCACAATGCCGAGCCTATCAGCATGCGGCGGGTCAGACTGAGATCCATGAAATCCTCCGGCGAATCAGGAGGACAGAGCTAAGCAGCGATTGCGGCGGCATCTCGTCCCCGCGGCGACCTTTGTCGTCCGCCGAGCGATGTTAATCGTCCGGCGAGCGATCTTGTCGTCCGCAGAGCGTCTCCGCCCGCCCGATCATGCGGCGCGCGTGACCTCGACCGTCACATGCGACAGTTCTCCCAGCGCCGAGAGCCTGCCCTTGTAGAAAGCCGGGTCGCGCGGCTGAGAGGTGAGGACGGCGACGATCGCGGCATGATGACCGGGGCCGACCTGCCAGACATGCAGATCGGTGATCCGGTCATCCTCCGTCTCGATGGCGCCACGGATTTCCGCCGGCAGCGTCTCGCCTTCGGGAACGACGTCGAGAAGAACGCCGCCCGAAGATTTCATCAGGCTCCAGGACCAGTTGGCGATCACCAGCCCGCCGACGATGCCCATCAGGGGATCGAGCCAGAGCCAGCCGTAAAGACTGCCGAGCGTTAGCGCAGCAATGGCGAGCACAGAGGTCAGGGCATCGGCGATGACATGCAGATAGGCGGCGCGGATATTGTTGTCGCCGGTCTTTGCGTGGTGGGCATGGTCGCCATGACCGTGATGATGATGGCCATGGGCATGCCCGTGATGCGCATGATTGCCATGCGCGACATGGCCGTCGCCGGCCAGCAGCCAGGCACTTATCAGATTGACGGCAAGGCCGATCACCGCCACGGCGATTGCCTGGGTAAAGCCGATCGGCACGGGATTGGAAAGGCGCAACAGGCTTTCCCAGGCCATCAGCAGGGCAATCAGGGCAAGGACGATGGCGCTGGCGAAGCCGGCGAGATCGCCAAGCTTGCCTGTTCCGAAGGTGAAACGCGGATTGCGCGCCTGCCGGCGGGCGAAGAGATAGGCGAGCGCGGAAATCAGCAGTGCGCTGGCATGGGTCGACATGTGCCAGCCATCGGCGACCAGGGCCATCGAGCCGTAGATGGTGCCGGCAGCGATTTCCGCCACCATCATCACCGCCGTCAGCGCAATCACCAGCCAGATGCGTCGCTCGTTGCGCGCATGATCAGTGCCGAGGAAGACGTGATCATGTTCCAGGGCATCAATTCCAGCATTGTCGATTCCGGCACTCATGACAGGCTCCTTCATCACGGCAGTCAGCGCAGATAGGTTCTCAACACTTCCGATATTTCCTCCACCGCCTCTGCCCTTGCCGCATCGTCGGCGGCATTCAGCACATGCTCGCGCAGATGATCGTCCAGCACCTCGCCGGTCAGCCCGGTCAGGGCGCCGCGAATAGAGGCGAGCAGCTGCAGGATTTCGCCGCAGGGGCGCTCGGCCTCGAGTGCGCGCTCGACCGCCTCCATCTGCCCCTTCAGGCGGCTGATGCGGGCGACGAGCTTCTTTTTCTGCAGGGTGGTGTGGGACATGATAGGTTCCCATATAGCATAGGGGGGTATGCTATCAAGGCTAAAGCCGGAGCTCAATGCCGTGATGGTCGCCGATCCCCATTGACAAAGGCTGCGTTTCCGACGATCTATGACCCATGATCAAAAACGCGCACCAGAGCCGCTCGTATTTTTGGCTGTACCTGTAAAGGGCGGCTGGACAAGATCATATTGTCAACAAGCCGCCGTCAGGCGGCTTTGTTGTATCGGCAGCGTCCTGACGGCAGACTATCAAAGGACGCGAAGACCATGACCGAAATCGAAGACAGCGAAATTTCACTGATGCGCCCATCGGTGGTGACGATCCGTGCCGCCAAGCCGCGCGACCTGCCCGAGCTCGGCGAGATGATCGCCCTGCTTGCCGCCCATCACGGCGATGCGGCTGCCACAACGCCGGAGCAGTTGGAGCGCGACCTCTTCGGGCCCCTGCCCTGGATCAATGCGCTTGTGGCCGAGACCAGCGAAGGGCTGATCGGCTACGCCATTCTCGTGCCGCTCTACAGGGCGCAGGAAGGCAAGCGCGGCATGGACCTGCACCATCTCTTCGTGCGCGACGGCCATCGCGGCCATGGCACCGGCCAGTTGCTCGTCGACCGGGCGCGCGAGACCGCCCGCAATGCCGGCTGCGGCTACCTTTCCGTCAGTGCTGCGACCGGAAACGTGCTGGCGCACCGCTTCTACGAACAGCTGGATTTCACCCCGCGTCCGGTGACCGGCATGCGCTACATGCAGTCGATCGCTTGAAGCGTGTTCGGTCAGTGCATTCCCAATATGGCTCTGGTATGAATCATCGTGTCGGTCGGGAACTGACACGATAGCGGCCCGGAATGAGGCTGGCAGTATTGCACGGCCGTTTCAACCGATTGCAGGTTAGACCATGAATCAGCAAATCCGGCTTTTTGGCGCTATTGCGGTCCGACCGGCTGTTCTTCCTCTCATATCCCGGTTCGAAACCGCCACGGGATTCACAGTTGCGCCCAAGTGGGAGCTCAATCCTGTCGTAAAGAAGCAGATCGAAGCTGGGGAATCTTTCGATCTCGTCATCACCAATCCGAACCTGGTTCAGGATCTGACCGCCTTGGGAAAAGTCAAGGCGGGGAGCCAGGTAGCGTTCGGCCGCATAGCGATGGGGTTGGCTGCCAAGGCCGGCAGCCGACCGCTTGACATCGGGTCCGTGAAAGGATTTGCGGATGCGTTGAAGAGCGCCAGATCAATCGCCTACGCCAGTGAAGGAACCAGCGGCGGCTACTTCTTCGGTTTGCTGGAACGCTTGGGATTAGCAGATGAGGTCAATCCCAAGCTGGTGGCCATATCAGGAGGGCAGACAGCGCCGGCTGTCGGCCGTGGGGAAGCCGAGCTGGGGGTCGTTCCCGTGACCTCGATTCTCGCCGCAGCTCCCGAGGTGATGCTCGTCGGTCAGTTTCCGGCAGAACTCCAAAGCTATATCGACTTCGCCATCGGCATCAGCGCCGATTCAACGGACACAGACGCTACCAGGCAGCTGTCGGAATTTCTGACGTCGACAGCGGTTGACGGCATCCTGGCGGCAAAGGGCGTCGAGCGCCGCTAAAGAAGAGGCGGTTCTTGACGCCCCACGACATGTTCTAGCGGCCCGGCACCGCCTTCAGATAGGCGGCGATCGCCTCGCGGTCGGAGGCCGGCAGGCGGGCGATGCTCTGCTGCACATCGACCATCTGGCCGCCGACGGAATCGAAATCGGGGGTGAAGCCGGTTTCGAGGTAGCTCACGATATCGGCTTCGCTCCAGCTGCCGATGCTCTCGGAGGCCGGGGTGATATCGGGTATGCGGCCCTTGCCTTCCGGATTGGGCGCGCCGGCGAGCCACTGATCCGCCTTGAAGCCGCCGAGCGCATCACGCGGCGTATGGCATTCGCCGCAATGGCCGGGGCCTTCGACGAGATATAGCCCGCGCTTGATCTTGTCGTCGCTCTTTGCCAGGGCGACGCGCGGCTGGTCGTTGAGATAGAGGAATTTCCAGCCGCCGAGCGCCAGCCGGATGTTGAAAGGGAATGGCAGGTCATGCGGCGGCGCGACGTTGGCGCTCTTCGGCAGGGTTTTCAGGAAGGCGAAGAGATCGTTGACGTCCCTGTCGCTCATGCGGGAATAAGAGCCATAGGGAAAGGACGGGTAGAGATGCTCACCACCCGGGCCGACGCCGCGCTTCATCGCGTTGCCGAACTCGGCAAGCGTCCAGCCGCCGATGCCGGCTTTTTCATCGGGTGAGATGTTCGGCACGTGGAAGGTCCCGAAGGGGCTCTTCAGCGCCAGGCCGCCTGCAAGTGTCAGCTTGGCATCACCTTCGGAACCGGGCGCGGCATGACAGCTGACGCAGCCGCCCGCCCAGAAGACCATCTCACCATTTGCCGGGTCCGGCGCGCCGAGACCCGCCCAATGGCTCTCCGGCAGCGGATCGGGTGCGGTGACGAGATAGAAGGCGCCGCCGCCGAGGACGGCGACGCCGATCAGACAGAGCACTAACCGGATGAACCTGCGGACCATGCACCGCCTCCCCTTTTGCCAAGATGCCCCCGCCGGCCGATCCGGTGATCAGTCCGCGACGCGCGGAGAATAAGGCGATCCGCGCCGACGACAAGGCCGGCGCGGACCGTGTACTATCTTTTGCTTTGCGCAATCCCGGACGCAAAACCGCTGCACACTTTTGCTGGAATTGCTGCAGACGAAAACGGCCCATCGCTCACTTGCCGAGGCGATAGGCCTTGTGACAGCCGGCGCAATTGGCGCCGAGCGTGTTCATCGTCGTACCAACGGCCGCGGGATCGGCCGGAAGCTGAGCCAGCGCGGTTTCGGCATCGGTGGAGAGCTTGGCGGCGCGGGCCTTGAAGTCGTCCATATTTTCCCAGATCTTCGGGCTCGCCGCTTCGTCGCCCGTCTCCGTGCCCGGCTTGAACTGGTCGGGGAAGGCTTTGGCCGTTGTGGCGATCGTCGTCAGCGCCGCCTTCACCGCTTCGGCGTCATAGGGCTTGGTGCCCTTGGCGATGGCTGCTAGGGCCCCGGCCGAGCCGCCGATCTGCTTCATCAGCGCATTGCGCGACTCATGGGTGCCGTCGGCGGCGCTCACCGCACCAAAGGCTATGCCGGCCATCGCTGCGGCGGCAGCTACTGCTTTCCAATTCATATTGCTCTCCCTTTTTCCTCGGCCAAGCTGGCCGATGGCCAATCTGCACCGGGAGCATGACAAAATCCATGCGTCCGGGCAGTCACGTTTTGCCGGATCATCATAAAAACAATGTGATAGGCAGTTCTCTGCTTTTATGCATGTCGTTATCCCGGAACCGCTGCACACTTCCGGGCGCCATGCAGTGGCGTTCAGGCGCTTTTCCACCCCTGCCAGAGGCTGAAGGCGGAGACCGCAACCAGCAGCAGGCCGGCGAAGCGGCCGACAAAGGCCGTGACGTCAGGGTTGGCGACGAGCAGATCGCGGCTGCGGCCGGCCGTCATCGCCAGCGTGCCATAGATGGCGAACTGGGTGACGACGGTCATGGCGCCCATGATCAGCCCCTGCATCCAGATCGGGCCATATTCCGGCCTGAGGAACTGCGGATAAACGGCGAACATGAAGATATAGGCCTTCGGATTGACCAGACAGGTGACGGCGCCCTGGCGGAAGGCGCGCCAGCCGGAGCGTGCCGTTCCCGGCCCGACCGCCTCGACGGTGATCGAACTGCGGATCAGCGAGATGCCGATCCAGATCATGTAGGCGACGCCGGCAAAGAGCAGCACGTTGAAAAACTGCGGCAGCATGGTGACGAGCACGCCGACGCCGGCCGCGCCATAGGCCGAATGCACCGCGCCGCCGGCCATGATGCCGCCGGTCGCCGCCAGCCCGCGTTTGACGCCGCCGGTCAGCGAATTGGCAAGCACGAAGAGCATGTCCATGCCCGGCACGATGATGATGCCGAAGAGAAGGGTGAAGAAGAGCCAGAGGTTTTCATGGTAGTTCATGTCAGTTACCGCCTTGGGTCGTGCGGGCCGTTTTGAAGAGACCCTGATTGATTTCAATCCGATAGGCGGCTCTATACGCAAACCCAACTGACAGTGTATTGTCAGGAGCGTTGGGATGGGAGAAGTAAAATGCGCAAGGCCTCCAGGCTTTTCGAGATCATTCAGATCCTCAGGCTGGCAAGAAAGCCGATGACGGCGGCGGCGATGGCCGAGACGCTCGAAGTGACCGTGCGCTCGATCTATCGCGACATCGCCGCGCTTCAGGCAATGCGGGTGCCGATCGAAGGCGGGCGCGGCATCGGCTACATCATGCGGCCGGGCTTCGACTTGCCGCCGCTGATGTTTTCGATCGAGGAGATGGAGGCGATCGTGCTGTCACTGGCGCTGCTCGAACGGACGGCGGACGAGGAACTGAAACAGGCCGCGCGCCGAGTCAACCGGAAGATATCAGGCGCCGTACCGGCGCCACTGCGCCAGGCAATGGACAATAAGGCGCTTTACGCCTGGGGCTCGATTGCTCAGCCGGCAGGCTTCGACCTTGCAATCGTGCGCCGCGCGATCCGCGACGAACGGAAGCTGATGCTCGGCTACCGCGACGAACTCGGCAGCGCCAGCGAGCGGACGATCCGGCCGGTTGCGCTGATCTATTATTCGCAGACCGCCAATATCGTCGCCTGGTGCGAGTTGCGCCAGGCGATCCGCAATTTCCGCAGCGACCGGGTGGAGCACTGCGCGACAGCTGAGGATTTCTTCAAGGGCGACGGCGACCGGTTGCGGGAACTCTGGACCAGCGGTTGGACGGAGAAGGCTGTGCCGGTTTGATGTGTGGCGTTTGGGGTACGAGCAGGGGCGTCAATGTCACCTAACATCCCGGCCACGAGGTTGGCGAGACCAGCCCCTCATCCGCCTGCCGGCACCTTCTCCCCGCAAGCGGGGCGAAGGGGATATGCGGCGACCTCTCCATTCCCCACTCACCTCGCGCAAGGCACGTCCCCTCGCCCCGTTTTACGGGGAGAGGGTTAGGGTGAGGGGCAGCCACTCGCGCGAACCAAACAGTTGCGAGCAGCCTATCGCAACTAATAAGCCAGCCTGCGGCTCACCTCGCGGCCGAAGCTGCGGATTTCGATGCTGGAGGCATGGACCTCGACGATCGCGAAGGCGTTTTCCGTCTCGGTATCGACCACGCCCTTGAAATTGACAAAGTGACAAGAGCCGGCCAAGCCGTAATTGCCGACGTGGTCGTGACCGTTGAGATAGGCGACGACATTGGCCCGCGAGGCGAGCAACGCGACGATGCGCTCGCTGTCCCACATGCCGTGCTCACTGGGCGGATGCACCGGATAGTGATTCATGACGATCACCTTCTCGCCGGCCTCGGCCGCTTTTGCGATTTCATCGCCAAGCCAGGCAAACTGCTCGTCGCTCAGCGCGGCATTCCAGCGGTGGGCATTCCTCGCACCTTTTGCCTGCAACTCCGCCAGCATCTCGGCGGCAAGGGTGCGATGATGATGGCCTTCGGGCGGCGCGAAGATGCTGACCTCGTTGCCGTCGAGCACGATAAAGCGCCAGCCGTGGCGCAAGAAGCTGTAATAGGGCGACGGCATGCCGAGGCGCGCGGCGACTTCGGACAAGTGTCCTGCAGAGACCGAGAAATCGTGGTTGCCGAGCAGGAAGAGCGCCTCGTGCCTGAGTTTCCCGTAGACCGGCAGGATATCGTCGAAGCTTGAAAAGCTGCGGTCGATGACATCGCCGAGCGTCATGACGAAGCTCAGCTCCTCACCGTTGAATATCTCGATCGCCTCGGCGACCTTGGCAAGGCTGTTGGCGTAATAACGATCCATGGCCATATGCGGCGCGATCGCCGCATATTGCGGATCGGCGATGATACCGAAACGGAACAGGGGAGAAACAGAAGAAGACATGGGGCGTGATTAGGAGCGGCCGATGACAGGCATGTGACGGCTTCGCGTGAAAACAAAACACCCGGCGTTTTGGACGCGCCGGGTGTCAATTCAAAAAGGCGGACGACATAGCCGCCATGGCGGCAAGTCTGGTGCCGCTTACTTCGTGGCTTCTTCGTAGCGTTCCAGGACGTAGTCCCAGTTGATCAGGCTATCGACGAAGGCCTCGAGATATTTCGGGCGGGCGTTGCGATAGTCGATGTAGTAGGAGTGTTCCCAGACGTCGACGCCGAGGATCGGGGTGGCGCCGTGAACGAGCGGGTTTTCGCCGTTCGGGGTCTTGGAGATTTCGAGCTTGCCGTTCTTGACGGAAACCCAGGCCCAGCCGGAGCCGAACTGGGTGGCGCCGGCATTGGCGAAATCGGCCTTGAACTTGTCGTAGCCGCCGAGCTCGGATGTAAAGGCCGCTTCGAGCTTGCCCGGCAGCTTGTTGCCGCCGCCGCCCTTCTTCATCCACTTCCAGAAATGGATGTGGTTGTAGTGCTGGGCGGCGTTGTTGAAGAGGCCGGCATTGGTGCCGAAGGACTTCTTGACGACGTCTTCGAGCGACAGGTCCGAAAGACCGGCTTCGGCGGCGAGCTTGTTGCCGTTGTCGACATAGGCCTTGTGGTGCTTGTCGTGGTGGAACTCCAGCGTTTCCTTCGACATGAAGGGAGCAAGCGCTTCGTAGTCATAGGGAAGTTCAGGCAATTCGAAAGCCATGTCAGATCTCCTCTTGGCAATAGATTGCGTCTCGGCAGGTGAGGCGGAACATAGGAGGGGAAAGGGGGAGAGGCAACCGGCGAATTATCAAAAAACGACCGGCCGGAGGAAAATTTGCCTCAGTTGCAAGGCTGGAATCGCGCATGCAAATCGCCTGGACAAATCCCTGGGGATGCCCGCCCCGAAAACCGCTTCGCTGGGGATAGAGATCAACGGAGACCGATATGAACAGGAATATAATCCCGCTTCTCGCCACAGCCGCGCTGCTTTCGCTCTCAGGTGTGGCGCATGCCTCCTCCGATGAGGCCTGGAAGCAGCTCGCCGCCGACGTCGAGGCCAAATGCAAGAAGGCAGCGGTCACGATCGAGAAGCCCAGCGCCACCGTCGATCCCTTCGGCAGCTCGCATTACGGGCTTGCGCTGGTGACCGGCAAGCCGAAAGGCGCCAAAGGGCTGATCGCCCAGATCTGCGTCTACGACAAGCAAAAGAAAACCGTCGAGATCGGCAGCGAGCTGGACGCCAAGACGCTCGGTCTCACGCCGGCAAAATAGGTGGCCGGGGATTGTACCGAGGCGCCCCCAAGGCGGTCGCAGGTGAGAATCTGTGCCTTGCGTCACATTTCGTGGGGAACCGGAGCCTACCCTTAGGAGTTGAAAGGCTGGGCTTTACTGCGGGTCGCGCTATTTCGTGGAAGCGCAGAACCGCTCAAATCTTTTGTTTTATGCAATTCCTGGAAAACCGCTTTTCATTTTTCCTGGAATTATGCGGTAATTCAAAGTGTTACAGCGTCCTTTGCGCGTCCGAAAGACGCGCGGCGCTGCAGGGAGGTGCCGGCATGTCAGAGTTTCGCAGCAGGGCGGAAGATCAGCAAAAAATCTATCAGCGCTGGGCACCGGTCTATGACCGGGTCTATCGCGGCATCCTGCGCGATGGTCACCGCAAACTTGCAGCCCTGGCCGCTGCGGCCGGCACCGACATCCTGGAGATCGGCGTCGGCACGGGCCTGACGCTCGGGCATTATCCGCGCCACTGCCGGGTGACCGGCATCGACATTTCCGAACACATGATCGCGCGGGCGCGTGAAAAGGCGAAACGCGAAAACCTTGAGCATGTGCAGGCGCTGGAGGTGATGGATGCGCATGCGCTTACCTTTGCCGACCGGTCTTTCGATGCGGTCTGCCTGCCCTTCGTCATCACGCTCATCCCCGAACCCGAACGGGCGCTGGACGAATGCGCCAGAGTGCTGAGGCCAGGCGGCGAAATCATCCTTGCCAGCAAGCTTGGCGACGGCGCCGGCCTGCAGGGTGCGATCGAGACGGCGGTGGCGCCATTGGTGCGTCACATCGGCTGGTCCTCCGCCTTCCGCATTCACCGCATCGTCGCCTGGGCCGAGCGCCGCGGCGATTTTGCCGCTGCCGATATCCTGCCGGTCTTTCCGAACGGCTTCTTCAAGATCATCCGGCTGAAGCAGCGCGGACTTGCCGGCTGAGACCGGAACTTTTTTTCCCGCGTCGCCTATTCTGATGCTACCGTTTGTCTGAGGGACTGCATGACATCGGATTTCTTCTTCTTCATCGTCGTGGGTTTCTGCGCGCAGATCGTCGACGGCGCGCTCGGCATGGCCTTCGGCGTGCTGTCGACGACGAGCCTTCTCGCCTTCGGAGTGCCGGCGGCCAATGCCAGCGCCATGACGCATGTGGCGGAAATGTTCACGACCGCCGCCTCGGGCATCTCGCATGCCTATCATCGCAACGTCGACTGGCGTCTGGTGGCGCGTCTCGCACCGGCCGGCATGATCGGCGGCGCGATCGGGGCCTATCTGCTTTCCAATATCGACGGCAAGGTGATCGAGCCCTTCGTGTCGGCCTATCTGATCGCGATCGGGCTGGTTATCCTCTACAAGGCGTTTCGGCCGCCGCCGAAGCGGGATGTTCGCGACTGGATGGTGCCGCCGGTCGGGCTTTTCGGCGGCGTGCTCGATGCGATCGGCGGCGGCGGCTGGGGGCCGATCGTCACCAGTTCGCTCGTCAGCCGCGGCCACGACCTGAAGCGGGTGATCGGCTCGACCAATTTCACCGAATTCGCGGTGACGCTGACGATTTCCCTGACCTTCATCCTGACGCTCGGCTGGTCGGAACTCGATTCGGCGATCGGCCTGATCATCGGCGGCGTCATTGCCGCCCCCTTCGGCGCGATCCTGGTTAAACGGCTGCCGGTGCGGCCGCTAATGGTGGCGGTGTCGATGATCATCATCGGAACTTCGGCGATACGGCTCCTGTAAAGACAGGGCGATCACAGCCTCGGCCGGAGTTACAGATTTCGGCCGAAATAGACATCCACGGAGGCGATCTTGTCGCCGCGGAAGCGAAGGCTCTCGATGTTTCGGAAGCTGCCGCCGTCGCGTTTTTCGGCACGGTAGCGGACGACCGCCTCGTCGCCGTCGATCGCCAGGAATTCGATGTCAAAGCCGCGGAAGACCGGCTCCTTCGGCCAGCAGCGCTCGAAATAAGTCGCCCGGTCGATGTGGTCGTCACGCGGGCTGGAGAAGGTGAAATCCTCCGTCAACATGGAGCCGACGATATCCTTGCGGTCGTCGAGATAGGCGGCGTAGAGATGACGGACGGTCTGTTCTCGGGATGTGCGCATGTCGCTCATGGCAATGTCCTCGGATTAACCGATTGCATCATGCAATCGGTTAAGTTCTAGCACTTTCGCCCGGGGCGGTCCACAGGCGATCGATGCCCGAAGCTGTCTTGAAGGACGGGCCATAGGGCTGTTATATCAGACGTGCCGGCCCTGGAACGACGAACGCATCGACCGCTCCGGTCTCTGCACCCGACCTCAAACTCGATCTCAGGACAGATTCACCCGCGCCGATCTCCTCGCCGCGGTAGAGGGTACATCGTTTCATCAGCCGCGCGAAACTTCGCCCGCGCGATCAATACCGGGGCCGAGAGAATGACCGATACGCAATGGGACGCCGCCGGCGCCAGGCCGGGCTCGATCTACTGGAAGCGCAACCTCGCCGTCTCGTTGATCGGCTCCTTTGCCACGATCGTGGCGATGACGCTGCTGCTTCCCTTCCTGCCGCTTTATGTCGAGGAACTCGGCGTCAGCGACCATGCAGCGATCGTGCAATGGTCGGGCATCGCCTATGGCGCCACGTTTTTCGCCGCGGCTCTGGTCGCGCCGCTCTGGGGCCGGCTCGGCGACATCTACGGCCGCAAGCTGATGCTGGTGCGCGCCAGCCTGGGGATGACGCTGGCGATCTCGCTGATGGGCATGGCGGGCAATGTCTGGCAGCTGGTGGCGCTGCGCCTCTTCGTCGGACTTGCCGGCGGTTATGCTTCCGGCTCGATGGTGCTGGTGGCGACGCAGACGCCGAAGGACCGTTCGGCCTGGGCGCTCGGCGTGCTCTCCTCCGGCATCATGGCCGGCAATCTCGTCGGGCCGCTGATCGGCGGGGCGCTGCCGCCGATCATCGGCATCCGCGGCACGTTCCTCGCCGCCGGCGGCATGATCTTCCTCGCCTTCCTCGCCACGGTCTTGCTGATCAAGGAGGAGAAATCGCCGGCCCGCAAAAAGGCGGCCAAGGCCAGCGGCGGCTGGAAATCCATTGCCGACAAACGGCTGGTCATCGCCATGCTGGCGACCGGCATGCTCTTGATGTTTGCCAATATGTCGATCGAGCCGATCATCACTGTCTATGTCGCCCAGCTCGTGCCCGTCGAATCCCAGGTGACGATGGTATCGGGTGTCGTCATGTCGGCGGCCGCCCTCGGCAGCATTCTGTCAGCCTCATGGCTCGGCAAACTCGCCGACAGGATCGGCCACTGGCCGGTGATTGCAGGCGCGCTCGCCGTCGCCGGGCTGCTGCTGATCCCGCAAGCCTTCGTCACCAGCGCCTGGCAGCTGATCATCCTGCGTTTCCTGATGGGCGCAGCACTCGGCGGGCTGCTGCCCTGCATCGCCGCGGTCATCCGCCACAGCGTGCCTGATAGTGCGGCCGGCAGCATTCTCGGGCTTTCGATTTCCGCGCAATATGTCGGCCAGGTGGCCGGCCCCATCCTTGGCGGCTTTGTCGGCGGGCATATCGGCATGCGGGCGGTGTTCCTCGGCACCTCCGTGCTGCTTCTCGCCGGTGCGGCCTATGCTTGGATAGTACGGCCGAGGGATAGGGAGACATCCGGCGCAGCCTAAAGATGATGCCGCAGAACGTGCGGATGGCGTCTCTTTCGCGCCGCAGGCCAACGTCGCCTCGGCCGGACAAACGTCAGAGCGCGCTCACGGCCACCGGCAAAGCGCGCTTGTGGGCGGTCGCCCGGTAGGCGGCGAGGATGCGGCGGCGGGCGATCTCGCCGACCGGCTTGGCTTCGAGGAAATCGTCGATCTCGTCATAGCTCACGCCATAAGCCTCCTCGTCGGGGCGCAATGGGCGCTGGTCCTCGAGATCGGCTGTGGGCACCTTGAACACCAGTTCGTCCGGGGCGCCGAGCCGCTTTGCCAGCAGGCGGACGCGACGCTTGTTGAGGCCGGCGAGCGGCAGGATATCGGCTGCGCCATCGCCGAACTTGGTGAAGAAGCCCATGACCGCCTCGGCCGCATGATCGGTGCCGATGACGAGGCTGCCAAGCGCCCCGGCAAGGGCGAACTGGGCGATCATGCGCTGGCGCGCCTTGATATTGCCGAGGATGAAATCCTGACGGCCGGCATCGGCAAAGGCGAGACCGCCGTCCTGCGCGGCGGCAAGCATCGCATCCGCCGGCGCCTTGATGTTGACCACCATGGAGCGGTCGGCGCCGATCGTTTCCAGCGCCCTCACAGCATCGGCCTCATCCGCCTGGACACCATAGGGAAGGCGCACGGCAATGAATTCGGCCGCATGGCCGCTTTCACGCAGCTCGCGCACGGCCTTCTGGGCAAGCAGCGCCGCCGTCAGCGAATCGACGCCGCCGCTGATGCCGAGGACGTAGCCGCGCATGCCGGAGGCGACGAGATAATCCTTGAGGAAAGCGGTTCGCCGTTCGATCTCCCGCTCTGGGTCGATGTCGGCGGCGACACCCAGTTCGCGGATGATTTCGCCTTGTTCGTCGAACAGCACAGTCATAAGCCTCTTCCTCCCGCTTACGGAATTTCGGCGCCACTATGGCGAAAAGATGGGGGAAGACGAAACCGTTTCGGGCAGACCTGCCATGCATTTTATGCAAGTGGGCGTGGGCTTGGTATCTCTCGGGAGGGTGCGCGTCACCCCCCTCTGCCCTGCCGGGCATCTCCCCCACAAGGAGGGAGATTGGCTGGGGGTGATGGCCTCCCCAAACAACTGGCCGTCACATGAATCGTGAATTTAGGGCGAGGCATCGCTTCTTGCCGATCTACCCCCTTGTGGGGAAGATGCCCGGCAGGGCAGAGGGGGGTGACGCGGATCTCAATTCTGCCAGGTAACCGCGCCAGCCCTTCGCTTGCGCTCCGGGCGTTCGTCGCTGCAATCGATTCACTGGATCGATTGCTTCGGCTGCGCCGAACCGCTCCTCACCCTCACTCTTCGCTCTCGCTTCTGCCGAAGGCCCAGTCCATGTAGAGCTCCAGTGCCTTGCGGGTGACCGGGCCTTCCTGGAGGTCGCGGTCGTCGAGGCGGATGACGCCGACGACTTTGGAGTAGTTGCCGGTGGTGAAGATCTCGTCGGCTTGCATGAAATCCTCGACGGAGAGCGTTGCTTCGTGCACGTCGAAACCGGCCTTGCGCAGCAGGCCGATGACGCGGGCGCGGGTGATACCAGCGAGGAAAGTGCGGTTGGCGGCCGGCGTCATCACCACGCCGTCGCGGACCATGAAGACGTTCGAAGAGGCGGTCTCGACGACATTGCCGTTCAGGTCGCGCACCAGCGCATTGTCGAAACCGCGGCTGCGCGCTTCGGCGATCATGCGGCCGCTGTTTGGATAGAGCGAGCCGGTCTTCGCCTCGGTCATGGCCGTTTCCGGCGACGGGCGCCGATAGGGCGAGACAGTGAGGCTGGTGCCGCCATGGCCGCCCATCGGCGCCTCGAACAAGCAGAGCGCGAAACGGGTCGACTCCCCATCGACCGAGACGACGCTGCCCGGCGAACCGTGCTCGCCCCAATACATCGGCTTGATGTAGATCGGTGTGGCGCCATCGAATTTGGCGACGCCTTCCCAGGCAAGTGCCACAATCTCCTCGGCTGATCTCACCGGCTTCAAGCCCATGGCGAGCGCCGAGCGGTTGATGCGCTGGCAGTGCAGGTCGAGATCGGGCGCGATGCCGTCGAACCAGCGGGCGCCGTCGAAGACTGTGGAGCCGAGCCACATGGCATGCGAGGTCGGCCCGATCAGCGGCGGATTGCCGGGGAGCCATTCCCCGTCGACATGAGTCCAGGTGGTTGAACGGGGTGTTGTATCGACGGCCATGATGGTTTCCTCCTGAAGCCGGAGAAGGAAAAGCCGCCACGGCTAGCCGGGTCAAGGACAAATCGGGGCAGGAAACGCGGAAGCAAGAAAGTGCCGGAAGCGGGTGCAATGCCGCAATATTCGTGCGCCGTCACAGGGGCTTCATCGATGGGTTCATCAGCAAAAATGATGGAATGGAAGGTTGGAATGGCTGCTTGCCGCATGCGATGATGGGTGGAATTTCGGATGGGCAGCAAGGGAAGACGCCGATGAAAGCCATGTTTTACGAAGCCTTCGAACAGCCGCCGGAGATCCGTACCGTTGCCGATCCGACGCCTGCCGAGGACGGTGTTGTCATATCCGTCGGGGCCAGCGGGCTCTGCCGCAGCGACTGGCACGGCTGGATGGGGCACGACCCCGACATTCGCCTGCCGCATGTGCCGGGACATGAGCTTGCCGGGCAGATCGTCGCCACCGGCCGCGGCGTGATGCGCTTCAAGGTGGGCGACCGGGTGACCGTGCCCTTCGTTTCCGGCTGCGGCCATTGCGGGGAGTGCCATTCCGGCAACCAGCAGGTCTGCCCGAACCAGTTCCAGCCGGGCTTCACCCATTGGGGGTCGTTTGCCGAATATGTGGCGATCGATTATGCCGACACCAATCTGGTGCACCTGCCCGATACGATCGATGATGCGACGGCGGCAAGCCTCGGCTGCCGCTTTGCCACCTCGTTTCGCGCCGTCGCCGACCAGGCCCGCACCGGGCCTGGCGAATGGATCGCCGTGCATGGCTGCGGCGGTGTCGGCCTGTCGGCGATCATGATCGCAACGGCGCTCGGGGCGAATGCGATCGGCATCGATATATCCGAGGAGAAACTCGCCTTCGCGCGGGAGTGCGGGGCGGTAGCGACGGTCAATGCGTCCGGTGTCGCCGACGTGGCGGAGGCGGTGCGCGAGATCACCAAGGGCGGCGCGCATGTCTCGATCGACGCGCTCGGCCATCCCGTCACCTGCTTCAACTCGATCAAGAATCTGCGCCGTCGCGGCCGGCACGTCCAGGTGGGGCTGATGCTCGGCGAACACGCGACGCCGCAAATCCCGATGGCGCAGGTGATCGGCTACGAGTTGGAAATCTACGGCAGCCACGGCATGCAGGCCTGGCGCTACGACGCCATGCTGTCGATGCTTTCGGCCGGAAAGATCGCGCCGCAGAAGCTGATCGGGCGCCGCGTCAGCCTCGAGGAGGCTGTGCCGGCGCTGATGGCGCTCGACAAGGCTGAGGCCACGGGGATCAGCGTGATTACCCGGTTTTCATGAGGGAACTCCACCCTCCCCTCCTGTGACGAGCACGGGAATCAGGGAGAGCGGGGCGGGCTTAGAACCCTTATTCAGCTACGCCTATCGAGGCGAGAAAAGCAGCAGATGCAGGGATCTTCGACTTATCCTTGATCTCGATGATGAGGCGCGGATTGCTTTGGAGTTTGGCAAGGGCCGCGAAGACGGCGTGCCAGTGGATCGAGCCTTCGCCGAGGCTCCAGTGGCGATCGGCATATCCATCTGCATCCTGCAGGTGGACATGCGCCAGGCGATTGCCGGCGGCCTTGACGTAATAATCGACCGGCGGAGCGCCGGTATAGCCATGGGCATAATGGGCGTGGCCGGTATCGATCGAGACGGCGACGGCGGGCGAGTTGAAGCTCTCGGCAAGCGCCACGCGAATGTGCGGATCCTTGTCCTCGATGTTTTCGATGACCATGGTGCAGCCGATATCTTCAGCGCGCCTGACGGCGTCGCGCAAGGTCATGTGCGTGCGCTCGGCCAAGGCTTCACGGGCGCCGGGATTGTCGTCGAGATTGTTGTAGGACCAGGACGTATAAGGGCTGTGGATGACCATATGGGTCGCGCCGATGGCGGCGCAGACATCGAGGCCCTGCAGCAGGCGCCGGGTGACGATGGCGCGGATATCGGGATCTTCCGAGGCGATGGTGAAGCCCCAGAACGGGCCGTGAATGCCGAGGCGGCCGCCATGACCGTCGAGAAGCCTTCTGGTGCGGGCGGCAAGCGGCGCCCAGTCGCCGTTCAGAACCTCGGCATCGATGAAGCTCTGCAATTCGAGATCGCGGGACTTTTCGAAGAGCCAATCACGGTGAAGTTCGACTTCATCGAGCGTCATGGCGGCGCCGACGACGGGAAGAGAGGACATGGATGCGCTCCATCAATGTGAATGATCAATGTGAATGCCGGGACGGCGTGGAAGGACGGCCCCAAGAACGGCCGCCGCGTTCTATGCGCCCCTTCTGTGTCGGCGGTATTACAGGCGCAGAGCCTTTCGAACCCCGCCGGCCTCCTTCATTTCCGCATAGCTGATGCGGCATTGGCGGACCTTGCGGAAACGCCCCGAAGTAACGATATCGGCCCCGACAGTCTCGTGACGCAGTGGCGTGCGAGCGGCGTTGAACCCCTGGCAACGGAGCCGTTTGTTCACCGCTTCGGCTGATATAGCGCGCTTGTTTGAAAGCGTTCGGCGGTGTTACCCCAACAACAGGGCGGGTTGTCAAAGGCGTCGCAAAGGTCTAACGGCTGCGCCCGCAAGAAAAAGCCCATAAGAAGAAGCCCTGTAAGAAAAAGAAAGAGACATGATGTCCAACTCATCTGTGAAAATGCATGTAACCGACGAGGCCAAGCGGTTTTTCGTCCTCGGCGACAGGGTCGAGCGGCGGCTTAGAATCAGCGGAGCCTGGCTCAATATCTTCGACGTCACCGTGCCATCAGGCAGCCGGACGCTGAAACATGCGCATGCGAGCCCCGAAGTCTTCCGCATCCTCGAGGGAAACCTGACAATCTGGCGCCTGAGCGACAGCGGCCCCGAAGAGATCGAAGCCAGCGCCGGCGACATCGTCACCATCCCGCCCTTCATGGTGCACGGCTATTCCAACCGCGGAACCATCCCCGTGGTCTTTTCCGCGGTCGTCGATCGTGAGATGGCCGAGTTCATCGAGGCGGAAGGCACGACCGAGCCGCCGAAAGTTAGCCCTTCGGCCGAAACCATCGCCCGCATGACGGCGGCGGCCAATGCCTACGGGATCACCATTCTCGCGGCCTAGCGGCCGCATCTGGTGGCCATGCTCTCCTCACCTCGGGAGCTTGGCCGGAGAGCTGCAACTGCGAAGGAAGCGAGTTCATGAGCTGACAGCTGACAGTGGCTCAAAGGCAGGGCGCCAATAATTCTGGGGTCCCACAAGGAGATGATCGAGGCGCAAAAGCAGGCAGCGGCCGTGTCAACATTCCTCGGAGCGAACTCTCCAGTCGCGATGCCGGTGCAAACGAGCTCCCGCACATACGATTCAAGTCGCTTCAGATGGTCTCTGAATGATGGCCAACCGCCTGCTGCGGCGAGAACAATGAGGTCGAACATCTGACTGTCGCCGTGACGTGCTCGCAGCATCAACCGGTGTTGTCCGAGTGCGATTGCCTTCAAGCGGCTCGCCACGCTGGCGAGTTCGCCACAGGCAGACGCAGCAAATCGGAGATCGGCCTCAAAGAAATTCCCGGCAATGGCATCTAAAATCGCAGCCTTGGAGGCAAAGATTTTGTACACGCTTGCCGGGGATTTCCCGAGCAGCCGGGCAATATCGGCGACGTTTGTTTTCGCCGGCCCGTACAGCCGGCACGCTGCCGTGCCGGCCTCGACGATCGAGGATCTATGATCAGCTCGCGGCTGGATTCTTCTAGTCGTTCCAACTTCCATTTGCCAATCCTATCGAGTCCTAGCTGGATGGGGCTTCAGACCTCGGGCCAAGCGGCTTGAAGGTTCAGTACGAAATCTGGCCGTCGACGATCTGCCCGCTCGATGGGGAAATTTCGCGTTTCAGCACTTCGCGTGCCTCACCGCTGACCACCCATGCCGGAGCGGCAACGGCTGCGCGTGCGGCCGAGCCGGCGAGATTGGCGGCCGCCACACCCACACGGTCCGCGGAGGTGGCCTCGCCTCCCGAAAGCGATTGCCCAGCCAACCGTTGTCCAAGCAAGCGTACGATTTCCGGGCTGTCGGCGAAGGTATTGTGGCCAAGTGGATCTCTCGAGGCGATCGCGCTGGTGTCGATGACCGAAACCTTGAGCTCTGAGAGGATAGAGGCATAGGGCCTGAGATCAGTTCCGCCGACGCGGTCAATTCCACCCGAGAGCCAACTGGAGACCTCCAGGGCCTTGTCGTGGGTCGACGTCAGGATTACAAAATGCGGCCGTTTAGATCCCATCTCGACGAACTGACGACGGAACACGTCGATGTCGATATCCGGCGAAGCCAGAACGACGTTCTTGACCTTGGCCGGTATCGATTTTTCCCGCATGGCAACGCCGCGCAGCGCCTCTGCCGCAAGCCAGCCTCCCATGGAATGCGCGAGAATGGTCACGTCTTCGACGTCCGGACTTTTCGCGATCTGGATAATCATGTCTTCCAGAGCGCGACGCGAATAGTTGGCGCTCTCCTTGTCATAGAGGTAGTCGAACGCGCGGCCACGCGAGGGCCAGGTGAAGAGAATAGGTGTCGCATCCGTTCCTGAATCATGGGTGATCTGCGCCAGGCGGAAGACGGCGTCGGCATAGGTGTTGTTGAAGCCGTGCACAAAGATGATCACCTGGCGCTTGGAATTCCGATGTTTGCGAAACCACTCCAATATCCGACGCTCTGATTCAACTTTGGCGACCTCGACTACCGCGAATTCCTTTTCAGGGTTCGGCGGCATGCGTGATGGCCACTGGACCTCCCCGATCTTCCGGTTCCGATCGGGCGGGACCGACACAACGACGCTGTTGATTGAAATCGACGTACCGCGGTCGCCCGAAAAGAGTTTACCGGGGTCTTCGGAAGACTTGCGCGTCGTGGCGACCAGCATTGGGACCTGGTTTGTGTCTCGGGGCGCAGCGGCAAGCGGCTGAAGGACGTTTTGCACCCGCGTCGCGCAACCGGGTAGGGCGAGGCATGCGATCAGCAGAAAAGCAACAAGCAGCGGCGGCGCACGATATGCCAAAACGAAGGGGTGCGAGCGGGCCGGCGGTGGCAGTGCCCGGGCGAAACGCCCGGGCAAGGAGACTCTGGAACCCGCCATCAGTGCTGCTCGACTTCGCGCGGGATCCGGAACCAGGCGACATAGAGCGCCGGCAGGAAGAGAAGTGTCAGCGCGGTTCCCACCACGATCCCGCCCATCATGGCGTAGGCCATGGGTCCCCAGAAGATCTCGTGGGAGATCGGGATCAGCGCCAGGGTCGCGGCCGCGGCGGTGAGCATGATCGGCCGCATGCGGTGTTCGGTCGCCTCCACCACCGCCTTCCACGGCGACATGCCCTCTGCACGCAATTCTTCGATCTGCACGATCAGGATCACGGAGTTGCGGATGAGGATGCCGACCAGCGCAAGCACGCCCAGGAGTGCGACGAAGCCGAGCGGGGCATTGCTGGCAAGCAGCGCCACGACGACGCCGATGAGCGCCAGCGGGGCCACCGAGAAGACCAGGAACAGCCTGTGGAAGCTCTGAAGCTGGATCATCAGCAGCGTCGCCATGATGAGGAACATGGCGGGCGCCACTTTGGCGATCGGGCCTTGCGACTTGGCGCTCTCCTCAACCGCACCGCCGATCTTGACGGAATAGCCGACCGGCAGCGTCTTTTCGAAGGCCGCAACCTTGTCGGAGAGCGCGGTGACGACGGTCGCCGGCTGCGTCGCATCGCTGATCCCGGCCTTGATCGTGATGGTCGGAGCCCTGTCGCGCCGCCAGATCGTCGGCTGCTCGAGCTCATAGTGGAAGGTTGCGACCGATGACAGGGGAACCGCTTGACCGCTGCTGCTTTGCAGTTGCAGGTCAAGCAGGGTGTCGATCGAGCCGCGCTCCCTTTCCGCGGCACGGCCGATGACATCGACGAGATAGATGTCGTCACGAACCTGCGTTACCGCGTTTCCTTGCACGACGGTGTTCAGCGCCATGGCAATGTCCTGGGACGAGACGCCGAGCTGTCTCGCCTTGTCCTGCAGCACGTCGATCTTCACGACGCGGGCCGGTTCGTTCCAGTCGAAGGCAAGGTTCTTGAGCGAGGGATAGGTGCCGACGATCGAGCCCAGCTTCTGTGCCAAGTCGCGCACCGTCTGCAGATTTTCGCCGGACACACGGTACTGGATCGGCTTGCCGACCGGCGGACCGATTTCCAGAAGCTTCACGTAAGCGTCCGTTCCGGGAAAGGTCTTCTGAAGGTAGGTTTCCACCTCCTGCTTCAGCTTGTCGCGATCATCGAGCCCCTTGGTTACGATCACGGTCTGTCCGAAGGCGACGTCGGCCGGCTGCACGTCGAAGGACAGGATGAAGCGCGGTGCACCTCTGCCGACATAGGTCGACCAATGCTCGACACCAGGGTTGCCCTCCAGCATTTCGCGCTCGAACTTGCCCATCTGGCGGCTCGTTTCGGCGATCGAACTGTTCTGCGGCAGGTTCCAATCGACGATCAGTTCCGGACGGTCAGAGCTCGGGAAGAATTGCTGCTGCACCATGGAGAGGCCGGCGATCGATGCGGCGAAGAGGAGGACCGTGGCGACGATCGTCATCCAGCGCCAGCGCAGGCAGAACTGCAGGAGGCTGGAAAAAATCCTGGCAAACCGACCCTTGTGGTCGGCGTGCTTCTTCATCGTCTTCGGCAGAATGGTCACGCCAATCAGGGGCGTGAACACGACGGCGACGATCCAGGATACAACGAGCGATACAGCGATGACGACGAACAGGGTGAAGGTGAACTCGCCGGCGTTGCTCTTGTTGAAAGCGACGGGAATGAAGCCCGCGACGGTTACCAGCGTGCCGGTCAGCATCGGGAAGGCCGTGGACGTGTAGACATAGGTGGCCGCTTTCGTGAGACTGTCACCCAATTCCAACCGCGCCACCATCATCTCGACGGCGATCATGGCGTCGTCAACGAGGAGGCCGAGCGAGATGATCAGCGCTCCGAGCGAGATGCGCTGAAGCGAAATGCCGGTGTAGAGCATGACCATAAAGGTGATGGCGAGCACCAGCGGGATGGCGATTGCCACTACCAGGCCGGCCCTCATCCCGAGACTGATGAAGCTGATTGCGAGCACGATCGCGACCGCCTCGAACAGGGCCTTCGTGAAGCCGCCAACCGCCTCTTCAACCACTTTCGGTTGGTCGGAAACCTGTTCGACCGAGACGCCGACCGGCAGATCCTGAATGATCCTGGTCATCGTCTTTTCGAGCGCTTCGCCGAAGGCAAGCACGTTGCCGCCCGTCTTCATGCCAATCGCCAGCCCAATCGCCAGCTTTCCATTGAAGCGGAAGAGCGACGTCGGCGGATCGACATAGCCGCGGGTGATCGTCGCGACGTCGGTCAACGGGAAGAAGCGGTCGTTTACCCGAAGGTTGATCCCGCGCAGAGTGTCTTCGGAGATGAAACGCCCGCCGACCCGTAAAGCGACCCGCTCCGGCCCGGTTTCGACAAAACCGGACTGAGTGACGGCGTTTTGCGCCTGCAGCGTGGCAATGATGGCCGAGCGGTCGATGCCGAGGGCGGCGATCTTGCGGGTGGAGAATTCGAGATGGATGACTTCGTCTTGTGCCCCAAGGACGTCAACCTTGCCGACGTCGGGAATCTTGAGGATCTGCGTTCGGGTATCCTCGGCGAAATCGCGCAACTCCCGATGACTGAGCCCATCGCCGGTAAAGGCGTAGATGTTTCCGTAGACATCGCCGAACTGATCGTCGAAGAAGGGTCCGACCACGCCTTGTGGGAATTCGTGCTTGATATCGTCAATCAGGTTGCGGACACGCGCCCATGTGGGCTTCACATCCTTGGCGTTCGTATCCGGCAGCAGATCGACGAAGACGATCGTCTGACCGGCTGTGGTAATGCTGCGGGTATGTTCGAGGTTGTCGAGTTCCTGGAGCTTCTTTTCGATGCGGTCGGTGACCTGCTGCGTCACTTCCTGCGCATCTGCGCCGGGCCATTGGGCCTGGACGACCATGGTCTTGACCGTAAAAGACGGATCTTCTTCGCGGCCGAGCCCGAGATAGGCATAGGCGCCCGCCACCGCAAAGATGATCATGAAATACCAGACGAGGGAGCGATGCTCGAGGGCCCAGTCGGAAAGATTGAATTTATTCACGGGCGTGGCTCCTGTCCGAGTTGCACTTTTTGTCCGTCGGAGAGTTCATCGACGCCGGCGACGACGATCTCTTCCCCTTTTCGCAGGCCCGATCGAACCAGGACGGAACGGGGGGCAGACGCCGGGCCATCGAGTTCAACCGCCCTCAGGACGACCTGGGCCGTGGCGCGATCCACGACCCATACCTGGCTGGCGCCGCCTTCACGGCGGATGGCGGAGAGCGGCAGCGTGATCGCCTGCTTCATTTCTTCGACGCGTGGCGTCGCGGTGACCACGGCGCCGAGGCGAAAGATGTCGGGCGCCTGATCGATTCCGATCTTCAGCCGGTAGGTGCGGGTGTTCGGATCGGCCTGCGGCGCGATCTCGCGGACCACGCCGGTGGCGCGGATCCTGCTGTCGAGTTGGAGTGCGACATTGAAGCGATCGTCCAGGCGAACGCGACTGAACTGCGCTTCGGGAACATCGACGACCACGTCGCGCCGCTCGAGGCGCGCCAATTTCAAGACCGGCTGTCCGGCGGAGACGGTCTGGCCCATTTCTGCGGACGTGGCGGTGACCACGCCATCGAACTCGGCTTTCAACTCGGAGTAGCCTAGCTGCTCGTGCGCTTTCGCAAGGCTCGCCGTCGCTTTAGCAGCATTGGCGATAGCCGATTTGAGCTGCTGGTCGGCAAGATCGTGATCGGCAACGCTCGCCGCGTTGCTTTGGACGAGCTTTCGCTTGCGCGTTTCCGTCGTCGCTGCGTTCTCCAACTGCGCCTGGGCGTTGCGGAGTTCGGCTTCCGCGCTCCTGACCGCGAGCTGCAGAGTGAGAGGATCGATTTCGGCGAGGACATCTCCCTTGTGCACAAGGTCGCCGACGTCCACCTTGCGAGACACCATTCGCCCCAGCGTCCGAAACGCCAGGTCGGTCTCGATGCGGGCTCGCACCACGCCGGGCAGACTTATGATTTTATCCTGTTCGACCGCGGCCATGACGACTTTGACAGGACGGGGAGCCGTCTCCTCTCCTGCGACGGAGTTTTGATCGCAGCCTGCAAGCAGCGACACTGACAGAAGAAGCGGGAGAGAGGTGCATATGCGGTTGAGGATCATCTCACTTGCCTTCCCAGGCGACCGCCTGGCCTTCCTTGAGGAACTTTCCGCCTTCCGTGACGATCAGGTCTTGTGCGGCGACGCCGCCGGTGACGACGAAATCGCTTTGGCGATATCGGTCGATCGAGATCTTGCGGAGCGAAACGGATTGGTTTTGAGTGTTGACGAGCCACACGGCAGGCTCGCCCCCGGCTGATGCGATTGCGGTATAGGGCAGGACGATCCCGTCGCGCGGCGAAGCGCGTAGCTTGCCCACGACAGGCGTTCCGAGCGGCCATGGCGCGCCGTCCTGGAGCCCCACCTTGATCCGGATCGTGCCTGCCTTCGCGTCTATGACTGGAGAGACCTCGCGTATGCTGGCGTGGACGTCGTTCGCAAGGTCGGAGACCGGTGCGACCTTGACGTCGTTCAGCGGCCGTCCATCGAGAAAGAACGCCTCGAAGACGTCGAACACTGCGTCTCGGAGCCCGTCATGGGCGAGCGTGAAGGCCGACTGCGCTGCTGACACCACCTGCCCGGCTTCAATGCCGCGGGCCGTGATGATGCCGTCCGCGGCGGCCTTCAGCTCGGTGTAGGATAAAGCGTCCTCTGCCGTCGCAAGCGCGGCCTCGGCGGCCTCGAGGGATGCCTGCGCACTCAGCAGCTCCTTCTGGGCATCGTCAAAGACCGCCCTCGGAACAACCTGCGACTGCAGCAGCGACTTGGCCCGATTGAAGGCGAGCGTCTTCTGCGCAACCACGGCCTGCGCCGACGCCAGCGCGGCACGGGCGACGCTGACGTCCGCCTGCTGTTCCGTGTCATTGAGGCGGGCGAGGACGTCGCCGGCATGGACATGCGATCCGACGTCGACCCTTCTCTCGAGAACCCGGCCGCTGACGCGAAAGGAGAGTTCGGTCTGGACCCTCGCCTTGACCTCGCCGGTGATTTCCGCGCCCGGCTGATACTGAGCCTCGGTTGCCGCGACGACGCGGACCGGCTGCGGCGGCGGCGCAACTTCAGCTTTCTCCTCGCAGGCAGCAAGCACTGCGCAGGCGAGACCAATTCCCAGCAATCGAAAGGACTGCATTTTTTGCTCCGGTACGGTTTGCGACCAAAAGGAGAGCCGCGGTGTTCGCCGCAGTCTTCAACCTGATTGCGCATAAGGGCTATTTGCGATGTTGACAACGCCCACTTAAAGGCTGGAGTGGACAATGTCAACATCGCAAAGCAAAAATGTTGACACTCGCAACATCGGGGCCGATGTGGAACGGCTGCAAGCCACTTTCACTGCAGATCAGCGCCTACCACCGTGGCGATTTGCACAGGGCGTCCGGCCGCGCAAGCGACTGATTTCTCAGGGGGACCCCGTCAGCAGGTTCGACATCGGGCGGGCGGTGGGCCTGGCTCAAAAGCTTCGACCGTCGTCTTTAACTTCACCCTGTCTCAGAACCGGGCGAGACGACCCCTGCCAGTCACCGGCCAAATGCTTGCAGGTCCAGGCAGCGCGCTTTGCCTCGGACAGGTCTTTGCGACCTCATGAACCGCTTTCGCCCTCGCCGTTGAGAGCCAGCGCAGAACGGATGCAATCAAGCAAAATCTGTCCGTTGAACGGTTTTGTCAGGCAGCCGACGACGTCCGCGCCCAACGCTGACGCGCCCATATTCTTTTCCGGAAAGGCGGTTATCAGAATAGTCGGAATGCTCTTGCCCAGTGCGACGAGCCGGCGGTGCAGATCGAGTCCGCTCATTCCAGGCATATTGATGTCGGTCACGAGGCAGGCCGTGCGGCGGATATGAGAGGATGTCAAGAAATCATCGGCGGATGAAAAGGACTCGGCGTCAAATCCCATCGACCTCATGAGCCCCTTTATAGCGTCCCGCATCGACTCGTCGTCGTCGACGATCGCAATCAGAGGTCTCTTGGTTGGCACTGCCGCCTCCCAACTTCGTCGATCGGCATCGTGCCGAATTAGCGTTGTGGCGCGCTTGACTGGATGGATTTAGTATTGAACGGCGACAAAGGCCTCGCAAGCTATACAATCGTATAGCGTGTCTAAGACTTGCGCGACGAGCGCGGCATCGCCGGCCATGTGGCGCATCGGCACGCCACGGCAGGCTGCTGGACACGCAAGCGCTTTTGGGGCCGCCCGCATCTCGCCTTGTGGCCGAGGTAATTATCGCGCATTCTGGTGTGCGAAAGAAATCCCGTTTCGGCACTAGCGAAGCAGAGAGGAGGAGTGTTCTCGTCGCGTGACCGGCGCTATGCTGGTTGGGTTTTGCCCGCTGCTGCTGCTGTGGGGATTGATAGTATATACTCCGAAAACGTCGATTCACCTTGGGAGTTCTGACGATTGACCGAGGCGCCAGCAACCATCATTGTCATCGATGATGACCCGGAGATCCGCGAGGCGCTTGGCAGTCTGCTGCGTTCCGTCGGCTTTGCCGTCAACCTCCTTGCTTCGGTCGGCGACTTCCTCACATCTGGGCGACCCCACGGACCGACCTGTCTCGTGCTCGATGTCCGGCTTCCGGGGCAGAGCGGTCTTGATTTTCAGCTTGAGCTGTCGCGAGAAAATATTCAGTTGCCGATCGTCTTCATCACCGGGCACGGCGACATTCCCATGTCGGTCAAGGCGATGAAAGGGGGCGCGGTCGAGTTCCTAACGAAACCGTTCCGAGACCAGGATTTGCTCGACGCCGTTCACGTCGGCCTGGCGCGCGACCGCGCGTGGCTTGAAAATGAAAAATCATTGGCGACGGTCCGCGCGCGTTTCGATAGCCTGACGCCGCGGGAGCGCGAGGTGATGGCTTTGGTAGTGACCGGACGACTCAACAAGCAAATTGCAAGTGATCTAGGCGTGAGCGAGATTACCGTGAAGGTTCACCGCAGCCAGGTCATGCAGAAGATGGGTACCAGATCCCTGCCCGAACTCGCGCGTATGGCTGACAAGCTGATGCTCGCGCCGGGAAAGCCGCAAACGCACTCGTAAAGGTCTTGGCCCGGCGTATAGGTCACCCCCTCCCCATTGGTAATCGATCCTTCCTGGTGGCCGATAGCCCCGGCGGGAGCCCTCCTTTATGATGCGGGTTCTTCGTCCTCCACCTCCTCCTCCCAGGCCGTATCGCTCCCGATCGGCCCGCCTTGAGCCTCCCCACCCGGCGGGAGGCTCCTTTTTGGCCTCAGAGCCGGCAAGACACTTTCGACTTCAACAGCGACAACGAATCGCAACTGACGGCACGACAGGCACGAAGCACGCCGATGTTGACCATGTGTTGGCCTTTTATCGTAGGCGACACCGCGGCCGTACCACCTGCCGGCCTGCTGGGTTTGACAAGGAGAGAGACCGTCACCTCAGTCATCGTCGGGACCCGGGACGACCTCGCCGACATGTCGATCGCTGAGCAGACGATCGCTGATGGGTGTCGGTGCCGGTATTCCAAAGTATCGCAAGCCGAAACCTCAGTATAATTTCCCATCGTCCCTTCTATCGCTAGGGTCTACTCGTTGCCTCGGGCAGGTGGCGATCCCCCCGTTGCTACCACCAAGCTTCGGCGCTCCCTCCATCCGAAGCTCTGCGGGTCCACGACCTGCCTGACCGCCCAGCAACCGTTGGGCGGTCTTTCGTAGAGGTGGACACGCATCGAACGGGTGGGTGATGGCCGCTCGTTGTTGGGACGAACAGGCGAGATGTGGTAAGAAGGTGGGGAAGTGGTCGCGGTTCGTCATATGTGCTCGCTTTTGGCCAATTTGACTGGACGGATCTCTGAAACGAAAGTGGCAGTGCCAGATGCGACAGGCGAGATGACCAAGTCGGCAAGCAAGCACATCCTCTTTCTTCGGCGTTGGTGGAGATAGGAGTTTGGAGGTTCTTTGGGAGGACGGTGATCGCGTGTTCCATCGGGAACGGCGCCGGGGTGCCGACGGCAAGTGGAACCCGGTACTGGTCGTACTTTCGGCGCTCGAATACCCGACACCTACGAGCCTCGGCCGCCTCGACCATGAATATGGATTGAAGGATGAGCTCGATAGCACATGGGCGGTGCGACCGCTTGAGTTGGTGCGCGAAGGCGGCCGTACCATGCTGGTGCTTGAAGATCCGGGCAGCGAGCCGCTCGCCGGGCGGCTCGGAACGGCAATGGAAACGGAGCTTTTCCTGCGCATCGGGATCGGCATCGCCGCCGCGCTCGGTCGGGCCCACCAGCGCGGTCTCGTCCACAAGGACATCAAACCGGCCAATATCCTGGTAACGGGTACGGGCGCCGAGGTGCGGCTAACAGGCTTCGGGATCGCCTCGCGCCTCTCCCGCGAGCGGCAGACGCACGAACCGCCCGAAGTGGTCGCCGGAACGCTCGCCTATATGGCCCCCGAGCAGACCGGGCGCATGAACCGCTCCGTCGATTCCCGCAGCGACCTTTATGCGCTCGGCGTGACGCTCTACGAAATGCTGACCGGCAGCCTGCCGTTCTCCGCCTCCGACCCGATGGAATGGGTGCATTGCCACATTGCACGACAGCCGACGCCGCCCGACGAGCGGGTGGCGGATGTTTCACCGGCAGTCTCGGCCATCGTCATGAAGCTGCTCTCCAAGACGGCCGAGGAACGATACCAGACGGCAGGCGGCGTCGAGCACGATCTGAGCAGCTGCCTCAGCCAGTGGGAAACGCAGTGCCGGATTGACGCATTCCCGCTCGGCGAGCGCGACATCCCGGACCGCCTGCTGATTCCCGAGAAGCTATACGGGCGGGAGCACGAGGTAGAGACGTTGCTGACTGCCTTCGACCGCGTGGTGTCGAGCGGGGCGCCGGAATTGGTGTTGGTCTCTGGCTATTCCGGCATCGGCAAGTCGGCGGTGGTCAATGAACTCCACAAAGCTCTGGTGCCGCCGCGCGGCCTTTTTGCGTCCGGCAAGTTCGATCAGTACAAGCGCGACATTCCATATGCGACCCTGGCGCAGGCGTTTCAGAGCCTTGTCCGGGAGCTTCTCGCGAAGAGCGACGCCGATTTGACACTCTGGCGCGAGACGCTGAGAGAGGCGCTGGGACCGAACGGACGACTGATGGTCGACCTCGTCCCCGAACTGAAACTCATCATCGGCGACCAGCCGCCGGTCGCTGAACTTCCGCCACAGGATGCGGAACGGCGATTCGAGCTGGTATTCCGGCGGTTCATCGGTGTCTTCGCCCAGCCGGAGCACCCGCTGGCGCTTTTCCTGGATGACTTGCAGTGGCTTGATGCGGCGACGCTCGATCTGTTGGAAGATCTCTTGGCCCGGTCGGATCTGCAACACCTGATGTTGGTTGGAGCCTATCGCGACAACGAAGTCACCGCCGCCCATCCGCTGATGCGGAAGCTTGACGCGATCAAAACCGCCGGCGGCAAGGTAGCGGAGATCACGCTTGCGCCGCTTACTAAAGACCATCTCCGGCAGTTGATTGCGGATGCGCTCCACTGTCAGACCGATCGTGCAGCCCCGCTCTCACAAATGATGTACGAAAAGACCGGCGGCAATCCGTTCTTCGTCCGTCAGTTCCTATTTTCGCTCGCCGAAGAGGGAATGCTCGCCTTCGATCATGACGCGGCATGCTGGTCCTGGGATCTCGGGCGCATTCACGCCAAGGGATACACCGACAACGTCGTGCACCTCATGGTCGGCAAGCTCGAGCGCCAGCCGCCCGAAACGCGGGAGGCGTTGCAGCAGTTCGCCTGTCTTGGAAACATAGCAGATATCGCGACGCTTTCACTCGTCCTCGGGATACCGGAGGAGCAAGTCGCCGGCGCCTTATGGCCTGCCGTCGCTCATGAACTGCTCGAGCGGTTGGCAGACGCATACCGGTTCGTCCACGATCGCGTTCAGGAAGCCGCCTATTCGCTGATCCCGGAGGAGCGACGCGTCGAGTTGCACCTCCGCATTGGGAGGCGGCTTGCGGCGAACACCGCGCCGGAGCTGATTGACGATTATGTTTTCGAGATTGTCAGCCAGCTCAATCGAGGAGCCGCACTGATCACCTCAACTAAGGAGCGCGAGCAACTGGCCGAGTTCAATCTGCTGGCCGGCAAGCGCGCGATGGCGTCGACGGCCTACGCCTCGGCGCTCAACTATTTTGTTATCGGCACGACGCTGCTGCCGGAAGACGCCTGGGAGCGCCAGCGCCAACTGACCTTCGCGCTTGAGCTGAACCGAGCCGAATGCGAGTTCCACCTCGGCGCGCTGCCGGAAGCGGAGGAGCGATTAGCACAGCTTTCCAATCGTGCTGTCTGCTCCGACGATCAGGCTGCTGTCGCCTGCCTGCGCATCGACCTCTATGCTGCGCTCGGTCAGACCGGCCGGTCGGCCGCGGTCGGTCTCGATTATGTGATGCAACATCTCGGCATCGACTGGGCGCCGCATCCGGCCGACGAGGAGGTGCAGCGAGAATACGGCCGAATATGGTCGCAGCTCGGGAGCCGCGAGATCGAGGAGCTCATTGATCTGCCGTTGATGAGCGACCCAGCATCCTGCTCGACGCTGGATATTCTCACCCGGCTCGTTGGGGCGGTATGGCATACGGATGCGAATCTGGCATGCATGGCAATCTGCCTGGCTGTGAACCTCAGCCTCGAGCGAGGCAACAGCGACGGCTCCTGCTACCATTATGTGTCGCTTGGTTATATTGCCGGACCGCGCTTCGGCGACTATGAGGCCGGATTCAGGTTCGGTCAGCTAGGCTGCCATCTCGTCGAAAAGCACGACCTGAAGCGCTTTCAGGCCAGGACTTACAAAGACTTCGGCGCTCACGTCATACCGTGGACGAGGCATGTCCGAACCGGCCGCGACATCTTGCGGCGAGCGCTTGACATCGCCAACCAGAGCGGCGACCTCACGTTTGCCGGATACAGCTATGTCAGTTTGAATTCGAACCTGCTGGCGGCGGGAGATCCGCTTATGGAAGTGCAGCGCCAAGCGGAGATTGGCCTCACGTTTGCGCAGGAGGTGCGGTTCCAATTCGTTATAGATCTCGCCAGTGCGCAGCTCGGACTCGTCCGGACGCTGCGCGGGTTGACCCGGAAATTCGGCTCCTTCGACGACGAGGGATTCGACGAATTTGAAATCGAACGTCGGTTTTCCGAAAATCCGAATCTTGCGGAAACCTGCTACTTTGTTAGAAAACTGCAGGCGCGGTTTTTTGCCGGCGACTACGAGGCGGCCGTCGATGCGTCATTGCGGGCGCAGAGGCTGCCATGGACATCGGTGTCGCATTTCGAAGAAACGCCGGAGCATCATTTCTACGGTGCGTTGGCCCGCGCCGCGTGCTGCGACCATGCTGTGGCTGAGCAGCGGGCGTGGCATACCGAGGCTCTGTTTGCCCATCACCGACAGCTTCAGATCTATGCGAAGAATTGCCCGGAGAACTTCGAGAACCGAGCCGCGATGGTCGGCGCCGAAATAGCACGCCTCGAAGGCCGCGAAATCGACGCCGTGCGTCTTTATGAACAAGCGATCCGCTCGGCGCGCGCAAACGGCTTCGTTCATCATGAAGCCCTCGCATATGAACTCGCCGCCCGCTTTTATGCGCAGGGCGGCTTCGAGGATTTCACTCGTCTCTATCTCCGCAACGCGCGTGGCTGCTATCTGCGCTGGGGCGCCGACGGCAAGGTGCGGCAACTTGACCAACTCTATCCTGACCTGAGAGGGGAAGAGCGCGCCTCCTCTCCAACAAGCACCATCGGTGCACCGGTCGAACAGCTCGATCTTGCAACCGTTATCAAAATCTCGCAGGCCGTCTCGGGCGAGATTGTGCTTCAAAAGCTGATCGACACCGTCCTGCGCACCGCCGTTGAGCAGGCCGGCGCCGAGCGCGGCTTATTGATCCTGCCGCGTGGCGGTGAGTCACGGATCACGGCAGAAGCCACGACGGGCGGCGAAACGGTCGTGGTGCAGATGCGTGACGAGATCGTGACAGGAAACACCCTGCCGCAATCGCTCCTTAATTATGTCTTGCGCACAAGCGAAAGCGTGGTTCTCGACGACGCCATAGCTCAGAATCCGTTTTCCGGGGACCCCTACATTTGTCAGCACCGTGCTCGTTCTGTTCTTTGTGTGCCGTTGCTCAATCAGGGCCAACTGGCCGGGGTACTCTATCTTGAAAACAACCTCGCCCCTCGGGTCTTCGCGCCGGCCAGAATCGCGGTGCTGAAGCTGCTCGCCTCTCAGGCAGCGATCTCACTGGAGAATACCCGGTTGTACCGCGATCTCGCTGAACGCGAAGCCAAGATCCGTCGCCTCGTCAAGGCCAACATCATCGGGATCGTCATCTGGGATATCGAAGGTCGCATTCTCGAGGCCAACGACGCGTTTCTCCGCATGCTGGGATACGACCGAGACGATCTTGCCTCGGGTCGGCTATGCTGGACGGAGCTGACGCCGGCCGAATGGCGCGACCGCGACGCACGGACCATCGCGGAGCTCAAGAAGATCGGGTCAGTGCAACCGTTCGAGAAGGAGTACTTTCGGAAAGATGGCAGCCGTCTGCCCGTGCTGATCGGTGGCGCTCTATTGGAAGAAAGCAGGGACGAAGGCGTCTCTTTCGTCCTCGATTTGACGGAGCGCCGGCAAGCCGAAGAGGCGTTGCGCGAGAGCGAGGAAGCCTTGCGCGTAGCGCAGGGGCAACTCGCCCACGCAAACCGCGTCGCCACAATGGGGCAGCTCACAGCCTCTATCGCCCATGAAGTCAATCAACCGCTTGCCGCGTCGCTCACCAACGCCCAGGCGGCCTTGCGCTGGCTCGGTGCCCATCCGCCCAATCTGGAGGAAGTGGCTCAGGCGCTCGGCCGAATCGCCGAGAACGCCAATCGAGCCGGCGATGTCATTGGCCGGATCCGTGCCTTGGTCAAGAAAGAGCCGCCTCGCAAGGGGCAGTTCGACCTCAATGAAGCCATTCGTCACGTCATTGCCTTGACCAGCAGTGAAGTGCATCGGCAAGGCGTGACGCTGCAAACCGAATTCGCGACGAGCCTTCCGTCCGTGAAAGGAGATCGCATTCAGGTGCAACAGGTGGTCCTAAACCTGATCATGAACGCCATCGAGGCGATGAGCGGCATCGATGCGGAAGAACGCGCGTTGCTGATCAGCACCGAGTCAGAGTCCTCAGGAGGCGTGGTCGTCGGGGTACGCGACTCGGGTCCAGGCCTGGACCCGCAGACCATGGACCGTCTTTTTGAGGCTTTCTACACGACCAAATCCAGCGGCATGGGTATGGGCCTGGCAATCTGCCGCTCGATCATCGAGGCTCACGGGGGCCGGATGTGGGCAACCGCCAATGGAGCTGGTGGGGCAGTGTTTCTGTTCACCCTGCCTCTCGAACGAGACGAAACCATCGGCGCAAAGCCAGCCGACCAAATGGCGGCGTGGGAAACTGCGTAGGACTAACAACTGGCTGAAGCTCTCGCAGAAAGTAGGTCTCTGCGAAGTGTTTACCCCTTAGGCAGGGCCTCTGGTCGCCATCACGAGACGACGAGGTGCGGCGGAGCTGGATTCACCCTTACGACGCCGCGATCGGGCCGGTCGCAGTGCAACAACCGCATCGAGCGCGGTGCGAAATCGCAACCGGAAACTGGACGGGGATGGAGAGCATCAACATGTCTGCACCAGCTAAAAGTGCCAGGCGCCAAGCTCGCTGATCCTCAATTCTGCACCCAAGACGCGGCTCGGGCTTAGTGCATGGTCACGGAAATCACTGAAGGAGTGAGATTCCCGAAGTCGTCTAGAAGACGGACAAGCCCGGCGGAGTAGCAAAAAAGACCGAACTGGGTTCCAGTAACGTATAGGGTGAAGGCAGATCTCCAGGCGTGCAAAGCTTGCCCCCGGGGACACTCGATCGTTTTACGTGGCATGACGGAAAACATCATCAAGTGAGCCTCCAAGTCCGTAGTCGGCCGTGATGCAATATCTGGCGGCGTGTGGAGCGGAGAGCCCGGAGCCCAAGGCCCAGCTTCCCCATATGCGCTTGGAAAAAGCGTCAATGGAACCAGCTCGACTTGGATGCGGTGGAGGTCGTGTGTCATGGTGTCAATCCTTAGAAAGAACGCGGGGAGCGAAGAGGCAAACGGTCCGACCCGTTGGCTCGCCGGTCACCTATCGTTGGCGAACCGGGCTCAAGTCTGTTCTTGATGTAGGCATCACGCGGCGTGATGAACTCCTTCGCGAGCTTGATGACATTGCCGCGCGGGAGAAAGTACCATGACCGTAACAGGACGCCGTTCGACCTGCTATTGATCTTGAGGAAGGGTCGGGTAGCAAAGAGGAGGGGATGCCTTATACAGGGGTTTATGAGCCGCCGGTCGGGCCGACGGTCAGAAATCAGACAGACCACCACCCGCTCCTTCCCGATGAGATGCCCTCGGCGAGAAATGTATGGACGCTTCATGCTCGAAACGAGCGGCCGAGCCGAGCATAGCTCCCTAGCAGCCCGCCTGGTGCTGCCTCCGTATAACTTGCGCATACACAAGTATGATGGCGGACCTACGCGGTTTGTTTTAGCTTTTGCTCATGGGTGCAGGCTCCCCCAGGCTGGTCATGTTCGCACCGGCGTCGGCAGTCATTAAATAGACGTTGGAACCATGGCCAATTTTCAGGTTCCAAAACCGTTAGGAAGGGACGCAGAATGCCGACGGTATCTCCGACTCCTATCACGCCTCCGGACGAGCACGTTGTTACCGCCCGAGAGGCGCTTGAGCCCCTCTACGAGAGACTTGAGCTTCACACCGACGCCACCCTGCTGTCGGCGGCAATGGAAGCCGGATGGCCGGCGGACGAGGCAACGAAGGCGCTGGGAGCCCTTAGATTTCAAGACGCCCTCAATATTCTTCGCCGTGGGAATTGAGGTCCAAGCATATCGATGCATGGCCCAACGGCCGAATGAAATGGCGGGCTTCGCAAAGTTCTAAAGGAATTGATCCGACGAGGGATTATCCGGGATTGGATAGTAAATGCCACCGCAACCGAAAGCGAAAAAGTTACGGCTTTCGGACGCGGATGGGGTCCTCAGGCAGTGGGCCGGGAATCCCAGGTCTACCGGGCTCGTTCACGCCGGCGCCAATTTTGATGATCAATCAAATGTCGGCTGCATTCTCCACACCGGATCAGTTTCCAGCATCCAAATGAACGCCGTGGTCGAAAGGATGTCGAGATGAAGGTTTTCAGTCTGTCTGAGTGCCGCACGAGCACGCCGGTCATCGACCATTGCTTCTAACATCGCTCGGCAAAACACCACAGGCTCTCTTGGTTGCCACTATTCAATAGATCGACCAAGTTATCGGCCTCCTCGGCGGTGAGCATGTCCATGACAAACCCATCGATGGTAACCGCCTGTCCGATGACTTTGTCCAACACAGTCCAGTAAATATTGAGGTTCTTGCAACGGCTATATCTCTGCGCTGGCATCGTCAACGGCCTCCGTGTGGTAACGACTTTCGTCAATTGTGAGCGGACTATCAGAGATGATTGTCCGGCGGCTCTTGGACATTCTGCGAGGCTCGTGACGCTAGTCGGCAGCTCGGCAGAGGAAGAGGCCCCGCATTCAGCGGGTGGTAAAAGAACCGTTGCACCACAAAGAGTTAGGCGGCTCGTTGCCTTTAAGCAGGCGCTCACAGTAGAGCATTTTTGTACTCGCTAATGAAGAGATGCGTTGGAATCAGGAATGCTATCTATTCGTATAGGCCTTCCAAAAGCTCGCATCGTCCCCATTGGCGAGACCAATTCCGGCAATCGAAAGGACTGCATTTTTTCCGGCACGGTTGCGAAGAGAGCCGCTTGTTGATCGGGCAGCTTCAATTTGCTGCGCGTGTAACAGTCTCCATTGCCATATGTTGACAGCGCCCACTTAATATGAGTAAAGTGGGCGATGTCAACATAGGCTTAAAAATGCTGATACACGCACCACCGATCCAAGATGAGCGGGTGCGACCAGATCTCTGCTGCCACCGTAGATCGCGCCCAACACCAGGGCCGTGAGAGGGCCACCACAGGTGCGTCACCCTTAAAAAATCCAATGGGATGTGATGAAACGAGTTGAAAAGAAAACATCGAGGGCGGAGCGCAAGGCAAGGCGTCCTGACGAAATATTGGTGGCCGCGTTCGAGGTGTTCGCGGCGAAGGGTTATGCGGCAACGCGTGTCGAAGACGTCGCAGCCCGACTGGGGATAACCAAGGGAACGATCTACTTCTATTTCCCGACCAAGGAAGTTCTTTTCCAGGAAACGTTTCGCCACGCCTCGACGTCATACACGGATCTGTCGACCGCCATCGGCAGCCTTCGTGGATCCACCGCCGACCGGATACGAGCCCTGCTGCTGATCTCCTATGAAAGCACGGCCAACGACCGAAAGACGGGAGAACTCCTGCGCTTGTCCCTCGCCGAAGGGATTCGCTTTCCCGAAGCGGTCGATTGCTATCATGGCCGCTTCATCACGCCGACGCTTGCTGCCCTCGCGGCCCTCATCGAGCAAGGCGTAAAATCGGGAGAGTTTTGCCAACACGCGGCGGCCTGTGCGCGAGACGTGCTCGCGAGTTCAATTTTTCAAGTTGCCGTCTGGCGTCTCATGTTTGCGGATCGAACACCTGTCGACAGCAAGGCGCTTCTTGAGGCGCACATCGACCTCGTGATGAGCGGACTCGTGCAGCGTTCGGAACCCAGGTACTGATTTGGTGAAGTGTGGCAGAGCAGACGGAGCTTCGCAGTCTTCGATGCGTGGCAAGCCCGGACGCCTCGTGCGACGCCCGGCCTGAGCCTCCCCTGCCGAGCGGAATCTAGTTCCCGCCAGACCCGCGATCATAATTCGGCGGCGGAACTTCGCCCGTGACCACGATATTTTCCTGGATCTTATAGACGATCCGCAGATTGGCGGCAGCGGCTTGAAGCCAGCCGACCGCATCTTCGGACGTCCATGTCGCGCCCTCCGGCGGTAGGCTCTCAAACAGGCCAACGATCAAAGGATTCACAGCCTGGGAGCCGCTATCGCCGCCCCTCGGGTTCGTTCCGCCCTCTCCGCCGTCGACCGCCGGGCCGGAGCGGCTCTGATCGGAAGAGTTCACATATATCCCGCCGGAAGAGCCTGAAGACCTGGCGAGGGACGAACCCGAAGAGCCGCCGTGAGGCGGACCCGACGACGCCGCGTTAGACGAACCAGCAGCGCCGCCGTGGGACGAACTCGAGGATGCTACGCCAGAGGAACTCGTAGTGGATCCAGACTGATTGCCACTGGAAGAATACGTCGTTTCGCCTGTGCTCGAAGCTGCCGCAGCACCGACGGCGACGCCTGCCGCATACCCACCCAGGACGTAGGCTTCGCGGCGATAGTATCCACGGCCATAGTCTCCACGGCCGTATTCGCGCCCATGATCTCCGCCGCCATACTCGGCGCGGCCGTGATCTCCGCGGCCGTAGTATCCGCGGCCAAAGTATCCGTTGCCGTTGCCAGAGACCTTGAGATCGCCGGAATTATTGACGGTGAGGTTGCCTGCGTCCTTTGCGACGATATTGCCTCCGGAGTTCATGAAGGTGCGGTTGCCGTTGATGTTACCGCCCGAGTTCAGCGTGTTGCGGACGTTTCCGGACACGTTGCCCCCTACGCGTCCAGGTTTTTCCGCCAATCGCCCCTTTGCGCCACCGACATCCGGCATACGCGTACGAGGTTTCACCGGCGGACGGTTCTGCGCGCTCATCGGCCGCCGGCCGTGGCCGGCCCTCGGCGGACGCTGTATGCCGCCCATCTGCGGACGCGGCGGCCCTCCCGACTGCATGCGTGGCGGGCCTCCCGACGGCAGACGTGGTGGGCCTCCGGACGGCAGCGGCGGCGGACCGCCGGGCGGCGGTGCAAACTGACCGAAGGCGGCGTTCGATGTCATCGCCGTCATGGCGAGTAAAGCAAAGCAGGTGCGCTTCAGATAGTTCATCACTTGCCTCCTTCCGTTCCCGACGCGACGGCTGATGTCAGATCGATCTTTTTCGCACCGGCGGGAGGATCAAAGGTGAATTCGGAGTTGGACAGAGGGGGCTGGGTCTTCCAACTCGTGAATTCGGCGACGAAGCTTGGCTGCCCCTGCAGCAACGGGTACGTGACGACCAGTCGACGCGGCGTCGCCGCACTGTTCTTCTCAACCCACAATTCCAGATCGATGCCGGACTTCTGAGAGAAAAACAGATGACGGCAATCGACGCCGTCGATGCTAGCGGTTCCCACCTGCCAGGCGGCCATGGCATCGTTCAACAGGACTCTGTCCGGGGAGGCTGCAAAAAGCACGCTGAGCGGAAAATCGAGGTCCAGCTTGGTTGTCACCTCGTTGAGCGCAGATGGTATGTCGCCCGAGGCCGGGATCGTTGCGTATTTCTTGCTGTCGGGAAGGAAGACCGAGGCCGCCTTGCCGTCGTAGAACAGATCGTGCTTGCCGTCATCGCCGGTAAACTCGACAGCGATCCGGTCGGGACGGCGCACGGTGATTTTCATCGTATGGAAGATGTGCAGCGGTTGTCCGGACTGATCCAGGTAAACGCTGATCGTTCTCGCCGTGATCGTCAAGTCACTGGCAAGGAGCGTCTTTCCCATCTGCGCAACGGCGGTGGCGGCCTCGTCGCTGATCGCCGGCTTGGGCGGAGGCGTCGGCTGATCCGCGCGGGCTGTCGGCAGCACGGCGAATCCTACGAACATGCCGAGCGCCGTAGTCTGGAGCGCATTCCGCAGTATCGCGGTCACGCGGCGCACGCTTGCGCCGTCAACAGCCGGCCAGGCGGCGACAGACGGTCGCCGGGCCGGACGTTCTGCGAGGCGATGCGTCTTGTTTTTGACGGGATGTTGAGCGGCCATCAATGTACCTCTTTGTTGGAGCGACTGTGGGCGCCAGTCGCGTGCTTTGCGCCGAAAGGGGACGGAATGGGCGCGCTAGATGTTGACAACGCCCACTTAAAGATGAGAGTAGGCAATGTCAACATCGCACTGTCAAAAATGTTGACATGAGCAACTTAAAAACCTAATGGACGAATATGATCAAAGGCATTTCCACCACAGAGCAGCGCCCCTATCACCATGGTGACCTGCACAGGGCGATCGTAGAGGCCGCACTCGACGTCCTCAGCGAGTCTCAAAGCACGGAGTTTTCGCTTCGTGAGCTCGCCCGACGGGCGGGCGTCAGTCACAACGCCCCGTACAAGCACTTCGCCGACAAACGCGAATTGCTGGCCGCCGTCTCGGCGGTCGGGTTCGAACTGCTGGCTAAGCGGATGGCCGAAGCGACCAAGGAACTTGACAGTCCTCGCCAGAGGCTTGGGGCTATGGCGCGCGCATATGTCTGCGGCGGTGTCAACAATCCAGCGCTCTACAGATTGATGTTCGGCGGCTACCTCGGTGGTCAGGACGATGGGCGTCCCGCCATCGAAAGAACTGCGGCCTACAACATGAAAGCTCTTGTCGTTGACGCGATTTCTGACGGCGCTCTCGGGCGCCCCATTGCAAATACCGAGGCCAATACCCGCATGTTCGATGGGGCGATACTCGTTTTTTGGTCCCAAATGCACGGTCTAACTTTGCTGCTGGCGGACCGCCTCGTCGGCCCCAGCGACAAGATGGAGGAGCTGACCGAGAGCGTCTTGCAAGGCATGCTCGACGGACTGGCGAATTGTATCCCTGCAGTACCGTCAGGCGTGTGGGTGGGTCCTCCGCTCGCCGGGTAGGGCTTGAGGCTCGCGGGCAACCACTCTGTCATTGACGTGATGCCTGCGCCGGCTGGTTCCGAGAGGAAAAATCATGGACGCATATATCTCTGCTCTGATGGGCCTCGCCGGCATTGCGATTGGCAGCCTGACGTCGTTTGCCTCCACGTGGATGACACATCGATCACAGGTGAAGGAAAAACATCGCGAGATCGAGATGGCCAAGCGCGAAAAGCTGTTTTCCGATTTCATCGCCGAAGCCACGCGGCTTTACGGTGATGCACTAAGCCACCAGAAGGACGACGTTTCCGACCTCGTGCTGCTTTATGCACTGGTCGCCCAGATGCGTCTGATCTCATCCCGTCCGGTCGTGGATGCAGCCGAGCTGGCGATGGTAAGGATCGTCGAAACCTATTTGACGCCCAATCGCTCACTCTCCGAAATACGGGATCTTGCCCGTTCCGGCGCGATGAACTTTCTCCTCGATTTTGGTGAGGCCTGCCGGGCAGAATTGGTGACAGGGCACCTGTCTACCCGGCGCTAGGATTTTGCGGAACTCAGTAGAAAGCTCAACCAGGACGTTGTTTCGTAGTCATCGCATCGCCAGCGATTTCAATCGGCTCACCAGTTCATCCAAAACGGCTTCGACCTTTTTCGAAGCCGTATCGATGACGATTGCATCGTGCCATTCGTCATAGGCTCTTTCGGAAATCTCTTGCCATGTCGGCTTCACCAGACCTTCGACGTCGGTGAGGCGCGTTTCAGCACGGTTGCGGTGCTCGGCTTTATCCGAGCAAACGACCTCGACCTCCGCCGCTGTCACCCCGGCCGCTTGGGCGACCGAAAGCCACGCTGACCTGGTTATCCGGAGCGGGTTGACGGAGTCGGCGATAACGGTCCTGCCGAGGGTCAGATTGTCTCCGGCGATACCGTAAGCCGCGATATAGCCGGCAGGCCCGGCATCATCGGCTATTCCGGAGGCACGGATTGCCTGCTCGATGGTATCGACGCGCACATGGACCGCATTCAACCGCTTAGCCAAAGCGCGGGCAATCGTCGTCTTTCCACTGCCAGGCAGACCGCCAAAGATAATGAGCATCGTGACCTCGGCGTTGGTTGGAGAGCTCCACGAGAAACCAGAGCAGCTCGCGGTCACAACAATCATCCACCATTAAGGCCCGGTTCGCAATTCCTTCGTCAGCACCGGATTTGTCATAGGCTCGAGCGCCGCGCGTCCTTTCAGACGTTTAAACAATGCTGCAGCACATTGAATTGTGCATGTCCTCGGCTCCACCTCTTTACCGGATCGCTATTCCAGCTCGTGGGACGCGCCGCAGTCCCCATGCTCCATCCCTTAAAAATTCCATCTGCCGATAGCTCAATCATTGCCAAGCGCTTTTGCAGAAAAGCGCAAAATCAGCCGAAATCCTCAATCAGGACGAGGTGCTGCTGTCCTTTTCAAAACTGTCACATCAAGACGCTATAAGGATTTTCCCCCGGCGGCTCTTGCGTCGGCACAGTTTCACCGTCAAAATTGCGACATGCCTGACAGTGACCCATCCAGTACAAGCTCCGCCCGTTCCACGCGGGATCTCCCGGCCGAGGAAGCAGGCGACCATTGTAGACGGTGCGACGACCCCTGCCTCGCCTCAAGCATATCAAGGCTCCCGCAGAGAGGGCCGCTTCCCCGATCATTGCCAATGACGGGTGACCTAGCCGGTTTTTACCGATGGCCCATGACCTTCACTTCAGAGGAGCGGTCTGATGGAATCTGCACTGATGTCAACTCGATGATGGAAAGACGACAGGCGATGCGTATATGCGTATATAGAGCGTCCCTTCGAATGCCTCGCCGCTTCGCCTGACGAATGCGGCATTACAACCTCAACGAATAGGGTCCCCGTGTTTCTGGAAATTGGAATTGTGGCGTTTCTCACCATCCTGAATGGTGTGCTCGCCATGTCGGAGCTGGCCGTTGTGTCTTCTCGAACAGCCCGCCTGAAGGTTCTCGCCGACAATGGAAGCAAGGGTGCAGCTCAAGCGATCAAACTTGCCGAAAACCCCGGTCGTTTTCTCTCCACGGTGCAGATCGGCATCACGCTGGTCGGCGTTCTATCCGGCGCTTTCTCGGGGGCCACGCTCGGCGGCCGCCTGAGCGGATGGCTGGAAGCCCAGGGGATGTCATCGACGGCCGCTGATGCCATTGGCGTAGGTTCGGTCGTTGTGGCAATCACATATCTTTCGTTGATCATCGGCGAACTTGTTCCAAAGCAGATCGCATTGCGGGAACCCGAAGCGGTTGCGGCCAAGGTCGCACCAGCTATGGCGGTCCTTTCAAAAATCGCGCTGCCACTTGTGTGGCTTCTAAACGCTTCCGGAAACCTTGTACTGAAACTCTTGGGCCAGGCAGGAAAAGGTGGCGACAATGTCTCTGACGCAGAGATCAAAACTGTACTGGCCGAGGCCCAGTCGGCCGGAGTGATCGAAAGCGAAGAGTCCGCGATGATATCGGGTGTCATGCGGCTGGCGGACCGCACCGCCCGAGCGCTTATGACGCCCCGACGCGACGTCGAAATTATCGATATTGACGACAGCCTTGATGAAATTCGGACCCAGTTACACAGGACGAAGCGGTCGCGGCTGCCGGTTCGAAAAGGCAGTTCGGACGAGGTGATCGGCATCCTCCCGGTGAAGGACTTCTACGACGCGATGTCCGAACACGGCACTGTCGACATCAGGGCGCTGACGCAGGATGTCCCGGTGGTTTCAGACCTTGCAACTGCCATCAATGTTATTGAAGCTATCAGGAAATCGCCAATTCACATGGTGCTGGTTTTCGACGAGTACGGCCACTTCGAGGGGATTGTTTCGTCAGGTGACATTTTGGAAGCAATCATGGGGGCTCTGCAGGAGGGACCTGTCGATGAACAGGCCATCGCTCGTCGAGATGACGGCTCTTATCTCGTGTCGGGCTGGACGCCGATTGACGAATTCGCTGAATTCTTAAACCTCAGGCTCGATGACGATTTGGAATATCAGACTGTGGCCGGCCTGGTGTTGGAGGAGCTGAAACATCTGCCCGAATTGGGGGAGAGCTTCACGAGAGGTGGATGGCGCTTCGAGGTCATCGACCTCGACGGAAGGCGCGTCGACAAAATACTTGTGTCTGAAGATCGAGGGTGACGGCTTGGCCGGTGTGGTCAAGCTCGACGGCCGCAACACCGACAATATCCGCATCCGCCACATGGAAGACGTGGCCTGACAGCAGGAGTGAACGCCATGGCATGGTCCGCCAATCAATATGTGAAATTCGAGGATGAGCGCACGCGACCGGCGCGCGACCTGTTGGCACAGGTGCCGCTGCAAAACATTCGTCATGCCATCGATCTCGGCTGCGGCCCGGGCAATTCGACCGAGCTGATCATCGAGCGCTATGGGGCGGAAGGCGTCTCCGGCGTCGACAGCGACATGAACATGCTGGAGGCTGCCCGCAAGCGGCTTCCTGGCACTGCCTTCGTCGAGGCCGATCTCGGCATCTGGCAGCCGGCCGAACCAGCCGACCTTTTGTTTGCCAATGCCGTCTTCCAATGGCTGCCCGATCATCTCGACATCTTCGACCGGCTGATGGACGGGCTTTCCGAAGGCGGCGTTCTGGCCGTGCAGATGCCCGACAATCTCGGCGAACCCTCGCATCTGGCAATGGAAGAGACCGCCCATGCCGGCCCGTGGAAGGCCGCCTTCGAGGCGAAGAGCGTGCGCCGCAAGCCGCTGCCGCCGCCGTCCAATTATTACTCGAGGCTAATTGCCAAAGCCTCGCGCGTCGATATCTGGCACACCATCTACAATCACCCGATGGCGGATGCTGCGGCGATCGTCGAATGGGTGAAGGGAACCGGGCTGATGCCTTATCTCGCCCAAGCCGGCGAAGAGCATCGCGAGGCATTCCTGGCCGATTATCTGGAGCGGTTGGAAAAGGCCTATCCCAAAATGTCGGACGGGCGGGTGCTGCTCAGATTTCCGAGGATCTTCATAATGGCGGTGAAAGGGTAAAGGCGGCCGCTGCCGTCATGTCCGGTTCGCGCCGATGGTCGCCCTCTCCCTAAACCCACGTGTGGCTTGCCCCTCACCCTAACCCTATCCCCGTAAAAACGGGGCGAGGGGACGTGGCCCGCGAGAGGCTGGCGGGGAACGGAGAGGTCGCGGCATATCCCTTCGCCCCGCCTGCGGGGAGAAGGTGCCGGCAAGCGGATGAGGGGCGGCCACGAGCGCCAGAGGATGTCAAATGCTTGTTATCCCTCGCCTGCATATGTTGCGGCAAAGCCGGCGCGCAGTATAGTCGGCCGCAAATTCCAAGGAGATGACACATGGACGCTGCCCCTACCCCGCCGGTCACCCTCGTCATCTTCGGCGCCACGGGAGACCTGACGCGCCGCCTGCTGGTGCCGGCGATCATCAATCTGACGCGCAGTCGCCTGGTCGGCGAGGATCTCCACATTCTCGGCATCGGCATCGAACCTGGTGACGACGAATTCCTGCGCGGGCGGCTCGACCAATTCCTCAATCATCTGAGCGGCGAAGAGCCGACGGTGAAGGACGAAGCCTGGGAAAGTCTGCGCCGGCGCATTTCCTATACGTCCGGCGATTTCACCAAGGACGATATTTTCGTCGAGATCGGCAAGCGGCTGGGGCCGCATGCCAATGCCGCCTTCTATCTCGCGGTGCCGCCATCCTTCTTCGGGACGATCGTCGAGAAGCTCGCCGCCCACGGGCTGACCGATGAAAGCGACGGCGTCTTCCGCCGTGTCGCGATCGAGAAGCCGTTCGGCACCGATCTTGCCTCGGCTCAGGCGCTCAATGCGCAGATTCTGGCCAAGATCGGGGAAAGCCAAGTTTACCGGCTCGACCATTTCCTCGGCAAGGAAACCGTGCAGAACTTGATGACGGCGCGTTTCGCCAACATGATGATCGAGTCCTTGTGGAACAGCCGCTACATCGACCATGTGCAGATCACCGCCGCCGAGATCGTCGATGTCGGCAGCCGCGGCAAATTCTACGATGCAACCGGCGCGCTGCGCGACATGGTGCCGAACCATCTCTTCCAGCTGCTGGCGATGATCGCCATGGAACCGCCGAACAGCTTCGATGCCGAAGCGATCCGCAACGAGAAGAGTAAGGTGCTGAAGGCGCTGCGCATCTATACGCCTGATGAGGCCAAGACGCATGGCGTGCGCGGCGCCTATGGCGCAGGCCCGCTCCACGGTGCTGAGCTTCCGGCCTATCGCGATACCAAGGACGTCTCGCCCGACAGCAGGACCGAGACCTTCGTGGCGCTGAAGCTCTATGCCGATACCTGGCGCTGGGCCGGCGTGCCCTTCTATCTCAGGACGGGCAAGGCGCTGACGGCGCGCGACACCGAGATCGTCATCACCTTCCAGCCGGTTCCCTTCGCGCAGTTTCGCGAGACCGACGTCAAGCGCCGCCTGCCACCGAACCGGCTGGTGATCCAAGTGCAGCCAGACGAAGGCATGAGCATGGAAATCTCGATCAAGTCGCCGGGGCTTTCCGTCGATACCGTGCCGGTCTCGCTCGATTTCCGCTATGCCGACAAATTCGATATTGCCAAGACGACCGGCTATGAATCACTGCTCTACGATCTCTTCATCGGCGACCAGACTCTGTTCCAGCGCGCCGACGGCATCGAGGCCGGATGGGCTGCGGTGCAACCCTTCCTCGATATCTGGGCCAAGGATGAGAGCGTGCCTGACGCTTACGCGCCGGGCAGCATGGGACCGATCTGCGCCGACGAACTGATCCAGCGCGACAGGCGGCAGTGGCATGAACTCGGCGTCGTGCTGCACAAAAACGACAAATAGCCGAACCTGCTTCTATACCCGGGACTATCCGTCAGCGGCAGGCGTCGCTTAGCGTACCGTCGCGCTCGGCCGCGCGGTACTGACGCGTCCCGGGCCGCGGGCAGGTGGTCCGATCGGACGGAATGACGACGGTGATATCACCGGTTTCGACTGGATCGAGCGGAATCACGAGTCCGCTATTGGATTCCGCCCCCGGCACCGTGCCGGGCGGCATGCCGCCGAAGCGGCCGCTAGAGTCCATATCAGCAAGCGCCTGGGAGAAAGCCGGAGCGGCGAAGCCGAGGAGAATGATCGAGGCAGCTGCAAGAAACATACGCATGATGCTATTCCCTATGGTTTCAGCGATGCGACAGAAACAGCAGGACGACCTCATTGTTCCCCCGGAAGCGGGGGCGGACGATCAAAGTTTGGCGATCGGAATATGGCGCCTCAGATCGGGTGATTTCAGGCTCAATCGCGCCAGCGCGTCAGCACTCTGTCGAGACCTGTCGGATAGAGATCGACGCCGGCGTCCCGCAGGCTGTCACGGGCGAACCAGCGCGCCGTCGCCGCCGTCTCGTCGAGTTCGGAATAGTGGATTTCATCACGCTCATAGAGCAATGCATCGGCCAGTTCGATATCGGTGGCGAAGATGTATTCGTGACCGGTTGCGCCATGATGCTCGTAGATGTTTTCAAGCAGATGCCAAGGACCGACGATGCGGATATCGGTCTCGAGTTCCTCCTTGAATTCGCGGTGCAGAGCCTCTTCACGGCTTTCGCCGAATTCGATCGCGCCGCCGAGCGGGCGAACGCCCTTGATGCGGCCGCTGTCATCCTCCACTTCGGCGGCAAGCAACTGGTCTTTCCGCCAGGCGAGGCCGATCACCTTCACCCTGATCTGCTGCGATGGGCGCCAGAGGGTCATGGGGCTTTCCTTCCTTCCAAGGGACAGCGGTTAGTTAGCGGGCACAGGCTGTGAGACAAGGGCGATTAAGAGCCGTGGCGGCCGCATTAGCTCAAGCATTGACATCGATTGTCATGCGGGGATGGCTGGCCCATACTGATGATAACAAAAGGAAAGCCATGCCCACCATCGCGCTCGGAAACCACTACGAGGAATTTGTCCGGAAGCATCTAGAGGCTGGCGGCTATAAGAATGCTAGCGAGGTTGTCCGTGCCGGTCTGCAGCTGTTGGAAGATCATGAGGCGGCCCGCGAGCGCTGGCTCAACGAGGAGATCCCGGCGCGCTACGACGACTTGGTGAACAGGCCGGGCCTTGGCATCCCGGCCGAGACAGTGCGCGCCCGCTTTGAAACCAAGCGCCGGAATGACGCGGCGAAAGCCAAGTAGGATATATCTACCATTCGCAAAGGAGCCCCGCCGCAACAAAGCGAGGCTCCAGCCGATTTCTCGTCTCAGACGAACTGGCTGAGGCCCGGGACGGAAGCGACGACCTCGTCGACGACCTCTTCGCCGGCATATTGCTTGGCGATCGCGATGGTTTCCCTGGCAAGCGAGGTGATCTCGCCCATGCCGAGACCTTCGCCCATCAGCTGCTGGCCGAGCCCCATGATGCCGCCGCCGCCGAGCGAGCTCATCAGCCCGCCGAGCAGACCGCCGCCGCCGGCACCTGCGCCATTGAACTGGGCAACGAGATCGGCACCGCCGGGGATCGCTTCGATCATCTTGGCAACCGGGCCATCGGCGGCCTCGCGCTGCAGGAAGCCGAGCATCATGCCGAGCGCCTTTTCGGCCAGATCAGGCGCAATACCCACGCGATCGGCGATCTGGGTCACAATTTCATTCATCGTCAGCCTCCTGTTTTTGACGTTAACGTCAACGTTAATCGAGATTCGACCGCAACTCAAGCCGGCCCCTCCCCGGGCCGCACTTTGTCCGGTTTTGCTTTCAATGCAAACAGTTGTCCGCATGCGCATGCCTGCTTATAACAGGGAAACGATGGTTCGATGAAGGCGGCAGAAGCACGCCTTCTCATACAAATGGCGGCAGAGCCCCAAGGGAGCATTCCGAATGATCGAGGAAGGCAAGATTTTCATCGGCGCGAGCCGCAATCCCGATGACAGCATCAACAAGCCGGAATATCTCGACCTGAAATTCGGCAACCGCCATGGCCTCGTCACCGGCGCCACCGGCACCGGGAAGACGGTGACGCTGCAGGTGCTGGCCGAAGGTTTCTCTCGGGCCGGCGTTCCGGTGTTTGCGGCCGATATCAAGGGCGATCTTTCCGGCATCGCCGCCAAGGGCGAGCCGAAGGATTTCCTGACGAAGCGCGCCGAGCAGATCGGCTTTGCCGACTACGAATTCGACCAGTTTCCGGTGATCTTCTGGGATCTGTTCGGCGAGAAGGGCCACCGGGTGCGCACCACCATCGCCGAGATGGGACCGCTGCTGCTCGCCCGGCTGATGGATGCTTCCGAACCGCAGGAAGGCGTCATCAACATCGCCTTCAAGATCGCCGACCAGGGCGGGCTGCCATTGCTCGACCTCAAGGATTTCAGCTCGCTGCTCAACTATATGGGCGAGAACGCCAGCCAACTTTCCAACCAGTACGGGCTGATCTCCAAAGCTTCGGTCGGCTCGATCCAGCGGGCGCTGCTCGTTCTCGAACAGCAGGGTGCCGAGCACTTCTTCGGCGAACCGGCGCTGAAGATCACCGACATCATGCGCACCAGCAACAACGGCTACGGCCAGATCTCGGTGCTGGCGGCCGACAAGCTGATGATGAACCCGCGGCTTTACGCCACCTTCCTGCTCTGGCTGCTTTCCGAGCTCTTCGAGGAATTGCCCGAGGTGGGCGATCCCGAAAAGCCGAAGCTCGTCTTCTTCTTCGATGAGGCGCATCTGCTCTTCAACGATGCGCCGAAGGTGCTGACCGAACGCGTCGAGCAGGTGGTGCGGCTGATCCGCTCCAAGGGGGTCGGCGTCTATTTCGTGACGCAGAACCCGCTCGACGTGCCGGAAACGGTGCTTGCTCAGCTCGGCAACCGCGCCCAGCATGCGCTTCGCGCCTATTCGCCGCGCGAGCAGAAAGCGGTGAGGACGGCGGCCGATACATTCCGGTCGAACCCGGCCTTCGATTGCGCCACCGTCATCACCAATCTCGGCACCGGCGAGGCACTGGTCTCGACGCTTGAGGCCAAGGGCGCGCCTTCGATCGTCGAGCGCACGCTGATCCGCCCGCCATCCGGCCGCGTCGGCCCGGTTACGGATGCCGAGCGCCGGCAGATCATGGACAGGAGCCCGGTTCTCGGCGTCTATGACGAGGATGTCGACCGCGAATCCGCCTTCGAGATGCTGGTGGCGCGGGCAAAGAAGGCGGCCGATGCCGAGGCCGCCAAGCGAGCGCAGGAAGAAGCGGCAGAGCAGCAGCCGGGCACCACCTCCGGCTGGACCCTGCCGGGCTTCGGCGGCGGCAATGACGACAGCCAGCAGGGTCGCGGCCAATCGCGCGGCCGGGCCTCCGGCTACCAGCGCGAAACGGTGGTGGAAGCGGCGATGAAGAGCGTGGCGCGCACGGTGGCGACGCAGGTCGGCCGGGCGCTGGTGCGCGGGATCTTGGGGAGCTTGAAGCGGTAGGATCGCGGCGAGCTGTAAGCCCCTCATCCGCCTGCCGGCACCTTCTCCCCGCTCGCGGGGCGAAGGGACATGCCGCGCCCTCTCCGCTCCCACCTCGCTCTCGCAGGGCACGTCCCCTCGCCCCGTTTACGGGGAGAGGGTTAGGGTGAGGGGCAACTTCCCACTCCTTCTCTGATCGTTCCCCTTCTTGAACCGGCAGCCTTTATTCCCTAAATTAGCAGCCATCGACCATTTCAACAGGATGTGTGCCGCAATGGATTTCAACCCGATCGCAACGCCAGTTCGCCTTGCCAACGGGGACATCCATGCCTGCATCCATCACCCTCTCCCAAGTTTCATGGTCCGCGCCTGACGGGCGGCCGCTTTTTTCCAATCTGGACCTGAGTTTCGGGGCCGAGCGTACCGGTCTCGTCGGGCGCAATGGTGTCGGCAAGACGACGCTGCTCAAACTCGTCTCCGGCGAGATCCAGCCGCATTCCGGGACGGTATCCGTTAACGGTAGCCTCGGCGTGCTGCGGCAGAACGTTCAGGTGACACCCAAGGAAACGATCGCCGATCTCTTCGGCGTGACCGATGCGCTCGCTATTCTTCGCCGCGCCGAAGGTGGCGAGGCAACGGCCGACGAGCTTGCATCGGCGGACTGGATGCTGGAGGCGCGCATCGCCGCAGCGCTCAATCGGACCGGGCTCGACGCAGCGCCGGAGACGCCGCTTGCCGTGCTCTCCGGCGGGCAGCGCACCCGTGCCGGGCTTGCCGCGCTTGTTTTCACCGAACCGGATTTCCTGTTGCTCGACGAACCCACAAACAATCTCGATCGCGAAGGCCGCGAGGCGGTGATCGCGCTGATGTCAGGCTGGCGGGCCGGCGCCATCATCATCAGCCATGACCGGGAACTGCTCGAAAGCGTCGACGCGATCGTTGAACTGACCTCGCTCGGCGCCACGCGCTACGGCGGCAATTGGAGCCATTATCGCGAGCGCAAGGCTCTCGAGCTTGCGGCGGCACAACACGATCTCACTGAAGCCGAAAAACGCATGGCCGAGGTGGCAAGGAGGGCGCAGGCGACGGTGGAGCGTCAGGCGCATAGGGACAGCGCGGGCCGGAAGACGGCCGCCAAGGGCGGCATTCCGCGCATCATGCTCGGCGGCATGAAGGAGCGGAGCGAAACGACGGGCGGCGACAATGCCCGCCTCGCCGAACGCCGGCGCGGCCAGGCACTGGAAGAGGCAAGGGCAGCGCGCGAGAAGATCGAGATCTTGCAGCCCTTGTCGGTCACCTTGCCGCCGACCGGGCTGCCTGCCAGCAAGATCGTGCTGAAGATGGATGGCGTGACATCGGGCTACCAGCCTGATGATCCCGTCATCCGCGATCTCTCCTTCGATGTGACGGGACCCGAGCGTATCGCCGTCGCCGGCCGCAACGGCTCGGGCAAGACGACCTTGCTGGCGCTCATTACCGGCGCGCTGAAACCCTGGACCGGCACGGTCAGCGTCATGACCGACCTCTCGATGCTCGATCAGAAGGTCAGCCTGCTCGATCCTTCGGCGTCGATCCGCGACAATTTTCGCCGGATCAATCCGCAGGCCGATGAAAATACCTGCCGGGCCGCCCTTGCCCGCTTCATGTTCAGGGCCGATGCCGCGCTGCAGACGGTATCGACGCTGAGCGGCGGGCAATTGCTGCGCGCCGGCCTTGCCTGCGTGCTGGGCTCGGCACCGCCGCCACTGTTGATCCTCGACGAGCCGACCAACCACCTCGACATCGACTCGATCGCCGCGGTCGAGGCAGGACTGCGCGCCTATGACGGCGCGCTCATCGTCGTCAGCCACGACGAGACATTCCTTAGCAGTATCGGGATAACGCGGCGGCTGGAGCTGGCTGGCGGCGACCCGACCGGGTGATTTCGGGATTGGGTAGCGTGCCCATCCACCTGCCGTCACCTCTCCCTCCCCACCCGCCCTCGCATGGCAAGTCCCCTCGCCCCGTTGTTTTCCAGGGGGAGCGCGGCATCCTCCAACGTCCTTCATCCTGAGGCGCGCAGGCCGAAGGCCGAAGCCTCGAAGGACACGCTCGGCGCTGCTCCTTGTGTCATTAACCGCCAGTGCACCCGCCCCGCCCTTCGAGGCCCTTACAGGGCACCTCAGGGTGAGGCTCTCGTGAGCGCCGAGCACCCGCGCCACCCACACTCAGCCACCAACAACGGCATAAGCGATAGCAGAGTTTGGAGGACGCCTTCCGGGTAAACTCGCCGGCGGCGCGGTGACCGGAAATCGGCGTGCCTGCAGTTCTCTTGCCTCTTTTCGCGGGCAATGTTATTGGAATCTCGTAAGCTTTCGAGAAAGGAGGATCACGCAATGCAATATTATTTTCGGTTTAATCGCCAGCGTGGTCCCGTCAACGCCCTGCAAATGCGTTTGCAGGGCTGACCAGAGACCGTTTCTCGACATCTCTTCCTGGTCTGCCCTTCGTGGCCAATGCGTCGCCGTAGATGACAGCGCGTATTCCTCTCATTTCCCGGCTCGAACCGCGAAATCCCGTGATGGCTGAACGCCTCCGGACCGCGCTTGATACCCGGTCAAGACCAGAGAACGATCATGACACTCATCAATATCCGCAATCTCGGCGTGACGCTGGGCAATCCCTTGTTTTCGAAGCTCAATCTCGTCGTCAATGCCGGCGACCGCATTGGCCTCGTCGCCGCCAACGGGCGGGGGAAATCGACGCTGCTTGCCTGCATCACCGGCGCGCTGGAGCCGAGTGAGGGCGAGATCACCAAGGCGCGCGGGCTGACCGTCGGCCATGTCGCGCAGAATGTGCCCCCTGCCCTTTTCGACACGCCATTCTACGATGCGGTGCTGCAGGCGTTGCCGGCCGATCAGGCCGAAAGCGAAAGCTGGCGGGTCGACGTGGTGCTGGAATCGCTCGACGTGCCGGAGGCCATGCGCGGCCGGCCACTGAAGCAGTTGAGCGGCGGATGGCAGCGGCTGGCCATGCTTGCCCGCACCTGGGTGAGCGAGCCCGACGTGCTTCTGCTCGACGAGCCGACCAACCATCTCGACCTCGAAAAGATCTCGCAGCTGGAGAGGTGGCTGAATGCGCTGCCGCGCGACGTGCCGGTCATTCTCTCCAGCCACGATCGCGCCTTCCTCGATGCGACGACCAACCGGACGCTGTTCCTGCGGCCGGAGCAATCGCCGGTGTTCGCCCTGCCCTATAGCCGGGCGCGCGCCGCCCTCGACGAGGCCGACGCCTCGGAGGCGCGGCGCTACGAGCGCGACATGAAGGTGGCGGAGCAACTGCGCAAGCAGGCGGCGAAGCTCAACAATATCGGCATCAATTCCGGCAGCGATCTGCTCGTCGTCAAGACGAAGCAGTTGAAGCAGCGGGCGGAGAAGCTGGAGGATGCGGCAAAACCGGCGCATCTGGAGCGTTCGGCCGGCGCCATCCGGCTTTCCAACCGCGGCACGCATGCCAAGGTGCTGGTGACGCTGGAGGATGCGGCGGTGACGACGCCGGACGGAACGCTGCTGTTCAAAACCGGCCGGCAGTTCATCTGCCAGGGCGACCGCATCGTGCTGCTCGGCCTTAACGGCGCCGGCAAGTCACGGCTGGTGTCTATGCTGAAGCAGGCGATCGAAAGACCGGAGACGGCGCGGGACAGCATCAAGGCGACGCCTTCGCTGGTTCTCGGCTATGGCGACCAGGCGCTTGCCGATCTTGCCGATACCGACACGCCGATCGGCACGATCATCCGCCGCTTCGATGTCGGCGACCAGCGAGCGCGAGGATTGCTGGCCGGCGCCGGCATGACGATCGACATGCAGGCAAAACCGATCGGCCAGCTCTCCGGCGGCCAGAAGGCCAGGCTCGGCATGCTGGTGCTGAGGCTGACGGAGCCGAACTTCTACCTGCTTGACGAACCGACCAACCACCTCGACATCGAGGGCCAGGAGGCGCTGGAGAGCGAGTTGATGGCGCATGAGGCGAGCTGCCTGCTGGTATCCCACGACCGCAGTTTCGTGCGGGCTGTGGGAAACCGGTTCTGGCTGATCGAGAGGAAGCGTTTGGTGGAAGTGGAAAGCCCGGAAGGTTTTTTTGCTTCGGTTGGGGGTGATGGATGGTGAGGATGTGGCGTGGAGCCGCTGCCCCTCACCCTAACCCTCTCCCCGCTCGCGGGGAGAGGGGACGTGCCATGCGAGAGGTGAGTGGGAAGCGGAGAGGTCGCGGCATATCCCCTTCGCCCCGTTTACGGGGAGAAGGTGGCGGCAGCCGGATGAGGGGCTCGCCTGCCGCACGCTGTCGCGTCAAACCCTACCGCTTCGGTGCCACCAGGCAGAAGAAGGCGCCTTGCGGGTCGGTGGCCTGGATGATCCAGCTGCCGCCGGGGACTTCCATCGGGCCGTTGACGACCTTGCCGCCGCCTGATGTGACGCGTTCGATCGCGGCATCGAGGGTCGGCACGATGAAATAATAGCACCAGAACGGCATCGGCATGTTTTCCGGCTTGGTCATCATGCCGCCGGTCTGCCTGCCGTTATGGGCGAAGATGTAGTAGACGCCCATCGGGCCCATGTCCATTTCGCTGTCCTTCGTCCAGCCGAATTGCTTGGAATAAAAGGCCAGCGCGTCAGCGCCATTGCCGGCATAGAGTTCGCGCCAGCCGATATTGCCGGGTGCGTCGAAGGCCAGTTCCGGCCAAGTTTTATCCATCGGCGCCGGCGTCATGATGCAGAGCACCGCGCCATGCGGATCGGCGACGACGGCGAAGCGGCCGATGGTCGGGATGTCTTCCGGCGGACGACGGACCGAACCGCCATTGGCGGCGAAATCCTTGGCCGACTGGTCGACGTCGTCGACATCGACATAACCCGTCCAGTTCGGTGGAATGCCCTTGCCTTCAAGTTCGGCCGGAAATTCCATCAGCCCGGCGACGCCGATGCCGTTCGCCTCGAAGATCGTATAGGTGGGCATGCCCTCCATTTTCATCTCGGAGGTGCTCCAGCCGACGACGGAGCTATAGAATTTCGCGGCAGCCGATGTGTCGGGGGTCATCAACTCGCACCAGATGAACTTTCCATGCGTCTCAGACATCATACTCTCCCTTTTTCGACGTCCCTCTTTGGAGGTCCCTTTGCAAGGCCCCTCTCTCGAGGAGGAGCGCCGCGATTGTCAGATCTTCCGCGCGTAATGCGCTTCCATGAACTGCTTCCACGAGCCATCCGGCTGTTTGGTGCTGGAGACGAAGGTGCGGTGATCGGCGTCGGCGAAGATGATCTGCTCGCGGTAATCGGCAAGCCCGTCCCCGTTGAAGTCGGGACCTGTCGTATAGAGGTCGAGCACATTGCCCGACGCGTCGACCGCACCCTCATAGACCCACATATAGTCCATCATGCTGCCGATCCAGCTGCCGATGTACTTAGCTTTCGAAGCATTGTAGCCGAGCGTCAGGATGCTGGTCGCCTCCTTACCATCAGGCATACGGCCGGTCCCTTCGGCGACGAACCAGATGCCGTGCAGCGAGCGGACGGTCTCCGTCCAGGGCTCGCCGCCACTCATATCGGGTGCGGTGACGGTCCAGTCGCCGACCAGTCTTTCCAGGAAAGAATGTTCCTTCAGCACTTCAGCGGTCTTCATCATCCTCTTCTCCCTTGAATGATGGTGATGTTAGTTTTTCCGCATCCCGGGAAAGTCACTTCGCGACTTTCCCGGCCAAGCCGCTTGCACTTTTCGGCATCATGCTCCGGCTCAGTGACAGCAGGATGGCGCCTTGGCGGCCTCCTCATATTCGTCGTGGCGGCGCACGAAATTCATCGTGCTGTCCTCGTTGCGGCCCTTCGGCGCGCGATCGAGGATCATCAGGGTGCCGACCAGTTCCTCCGGCCCGCGGGCATAACTCGAATAGGTATGGAAGACCTCGCCCTTGTCGTTGCGGTAGAAAGCGCTGAGGCCAGGCAGTTCGTCATTGGCATCAGCCGGCGGCATAGGTGTGAAATTGTAAAAGACCTTGTCTTTGGCAAGATCCTCGGGGCTGAAAGAAACGTGATAATCGAAATTAAAATCGCTGCCGAAGGAAGAGACCCAGGGAAATTTCCAGCCCATGCGCTTTTTGTAGGCGCTGATCTTGTCGAGCGGTGCGCGCGAAACGGCAACCCAGGTGACGTCGTGGTGGTTCAGATGCGGCAGGGCGCCATCGACATGATCCGACAGGAATGAGCAGCCGGTGCAGCCGGCATCCCAATCGGGACCCAACATGAAATGATAGATCAGCAACTGGCTGCGGCCATCGAAGAGATCGGCGAGCGACCTCCTGCCCTCCGGTGTGTCGAAGACATAATCCTTGTCGACCTTCACCCAGGGCAGCGCCAGACGAGCGGCGTTGACGACGTCGCGCAGTTTCGTCGCCTCTTTCTCCTTCGCCAGCAAGGCACGGCGGGCTTCGAGCCACTCTTCGCGGGAAACAACCTCGTTCTGCATGGAGTGCGCCCTCCTCCGGCGCTTGCCGGTGAAGCCGGCTCATCTCCCTCTCCTTGACTAAATAGATTGATATCAATAGAAATGGAGCATGTCAAATTCGATCGAGATTCCCTTTTCCACGACGCTGATGGTGCGCGACACCTGTCTCTGCCTGCATGTGCAGCGGGCAGCACGCGCGCTTGCCCGGCTGTTCGACGATGCGCTGAGGCCGGCCGGGCTGACCAATGGGCAGTTTTCGCTGATGATGTCGCTGAACCGGCCCGAGCCACCGCCGATGGGGCCGGTCGCTGCCCTGCTCGCCATGGATCAGACGACGCTGACGGCGGCGCTGAAGCCGCTGCAGCGCAAGGGCTGGGTGACGGTGATGGAAAATCCGCGGGACAGGCGCGGCCGGCTGCTGAGCCTCACCACTGAGGGCAAAGCGGTGCTGGTAAAGGCCCTGCCGATCTGGAAAAGCACACATGCTATGATAGACGGCAAGCTGCCGGATGGCGGCGCCGAACGGCTGCGGCAGGATCTGCAGGCGCTGTCATGAATGACGATAGAAACGCCGAGGCCGGGCTGAACGCAGACCTCGTCACGGCGGACGGGTAACGGCCGAATAGAGCAAGCCGATGGCGATCCAGCTCGCTCCGATGGCTGCCCCTCACCCTAACCCTCTCCCCGTAAAAACGGGGAGAGGGAACGTGCCCCGCGAGAGGCCTGTGGGGAACGGAGAGGTCGCGGCATATCCCCTTCGCCCCGCGAGCGGGGAGAAGGTGGCGGCAGCCGGATGAGGGGCTGACCTCACCGATTTCCTGGGCTGGGCTGTACTGCGTTCGTCTCAGGAGCAGAAGCGCGACGGTGTCCGGTCGAAGACAGAAGCTGCTCCCGCACTTTTGCTGGGAATTGCCCCGATCAGGCGACGGTGACTGGGACCTCGGTCGAGGTGCGCATCGCGTGGCTGTAGGGGCAGACGATGTGGGCTGCGGCTGCGAGCTTTTCAGCGGCTTCACGGTCGAGACCCGGGATGTTGACGGTCAGCGCCACTTCGATGCCGAAGCCGCCGCCATCTTCACGCGGGCCTATGCCGACCTTGGCGGAGACCGTCGTGTCCTCGGGAATCTTGACCTTCTGCTGGCCCGCGACAAATTTCAATGCACCGAGGAAGCAGGCGGAGTAGCCGGCAGCGAAGAGCTGTTCGGGATTGGTACCGGTCGCGCCGTCACCACCGAGTTCCTTGGGAACGGTCAGCGTCACGTCCAGAACGCCGTTTTCGGAAACGGCGCGGCCCGCGCGGCCGCCGGTGGCAGAAGCTTTGGTCGTATAGAGAATAGGCATGACAATCTCCTTTGGTTGGCCCTTTGATCGGGTTGGATTTTTATTATCGCACAATTAAATTGTACGCAAGTGAATTTTGCAAATTGCATTTCGGATTCGAAAAGAGGACAATCAGGCTTTAGGGATAATAGATATGAGAGCGCAAACGACGAAGACGATGGAGATACCGCAAGAGGAGAAGCGACTGGAAAAGCAGTTGTGCTTCGCGGTCTACGCGACGGCGCATGCTTTCACCCGCGCCTATAAGCCCATCCTCGACAGGGTCGGCCTGACCTATCCGCAATATCTGGTGATGCTGGTGCTTTGGGAACGCGGCGAACTGCCGGTCAAGACGATCGGTGAGCAGCTGGATCTCGATTCCGGCACCCTGTCGCCGCTGTTGAAACGGCTGGAACAGAGCGGGCTGATCAAGCGCATCCGCGACCTGCGCGACGAACGGCAGGTGATCGTGTCGCTGACCCCTAGAGGTGAGGCGATGAAGGGGGAGATCGACACGATCATGACGGCGATCGGGCAGGCCGCAGGCTGCACGCTTCAGGAAATGGCCGAGATGCGCGACATGCTGCATCGGCTGCGGGGCAATCTCGGGCGGGCCGGCATGGGCGGCTGAACGCATTCACCCGGTAGAGCCGGCACCCGGTAGAGAGCCGGCGTGCGCGCCGAGAAATCAGGGCCGCGGCTTGGCCGGCGACCGGCGCTTCTTTGCAGGCGCCGCCTTAGGTTCGGCCTCGGCCTCCTGCTGCAAACGCAGCGCCTTCAACTTCTCCGTCTTCTTGTCACGGGCCGATGCCTCGGCGGCGATAATGGCGCGCGCCGTGTGATCGGTCGCTTCCGCCTTGTCGCGAGACGAAAGCTTGGCGGGATTGAAGAATTCTCCCTTGGTGGCGGTCATGTGCCCCTTTCCCAGGTGATGGCGGCTTTACTGCATAGTTCCTCAAATCGGAATCGGTTCAAGGAATTATGCTGAAATACAAGTGTTACAGTCCCCTTGCGCGTCTCAAAAAGGCGCGCGGCGCTGTAAGCCATGGCTCCACGGCAGAAACCATGATTCACGGCTGAACCGTGATTCCACGGTTGGACCGTGATCCACGGTAGCCGTGATGCCACGCCCGGAATTAGCGGGTGGGGCGCAGAACCTTCTTCGGTGCCGGCAGCAGACCTTCGCGCTGCAGCTTCTTGCGGGCGAGCTTGCGCTGGCGGCGAATGGCCTCGGCCTTTTCGCGGGCGCGCTTCTCGGACGGCTTTTCAAAGGCGCTGCGCGCCTTCATTTCCCGGAACAGCCCTTCCCGCTGCATCTTCTTCTTGAGCACGCGGAGCGCCTGATCGACATTATTATCTCTGACGAGTACCTGCAAAACGATATCCTTCCTGTCGCGGCGGCGAGGCCGCACTGTCCAAAATTAAAAACCCGGGCCAAAATAAAACCCGGAACTACTTCCCGATTTTGATGCTCGAAAACTTCAGCCAGGGCTCGACACCGTCGGACTTGGCCGCCGCCTCGGGGGAAGCCCTCGACGGAGATTCACCGGTATCGATGTCGGCCTCAGTGATGCGGCGCTCGAAATTCTCTGCGTCGAACTGGACGCGATATTGCACATGCCCGTGATCGTTGGGCAGGATGCTGGAGATCCGGCACCGCTTGTCGGCTTTCGCCGTGCGGGTGAGGCCGGATTTCAGCACGATCATGTCGCCGACTTTATAGTTTTGTCTGCCCATTTCAGCGTCCCTTCGACTCTTCGGCTGCTCACTCGGTCAATCACAAGGCCTGCGCAAAGCAAAAAGGCCGGGCTCGAACCCGACCTCTTCCAGTCACTCAGCCCGCTGCCAGTTTGGTCAGCCCGCTGCCAGTACATCCGTGGTCAGCGTAGGCGAATGACAAATCATGCGGCCTGAAGATTGTCGGCCGAATTCTTGCCGGACTTCTTGTCGCGGACGAGATCGTAGCGGATTTTCTGACCTTCAACGAGTTCGCGCATGCCAGCGCGTTCAACCGCTGAGATATGGACAAAAACGTCCGTAGAACCATCATCGGGCTGAATGAAGCCAAAACCCTTGGTGCCATTGAACCACTTGACGACGCCTGAATTCATAACGATCTCCTTTTCAACCGTTTGTGTTCGCCTGCGGAATAATCCCCGACAAGCCGTATCGATGTTGAGAGGATATCTGACGGAGCGCTCAAGCGCGTGGACAAAGGTCGCAAGCAATTCGATACGCACCATGTAGGATATTTACCGAATTAAGCAATGGTATTTCGGAAAATAATTCTCTCGAGGGGGCAAAATGAAGCTCTTGCCCCAGGGGAAAGCACCTGTTTTCCTGGGGCAAAGCGCCCGCTTGCCCGGGGCAAAGCGGGCGATCCGAGGCGACCGGATTGCGGCCGCCTCGGTGACGATCATTGCCAGACGACGATGGGCGCCTTGGTGGGAACGCGGTCGTAGAGATCGATGATATCCTGGTTCATCAGCCGCACGCAGCCTGAAGAGACGGCCTTGCCGATCGAGCGCCAGTCGGGATTTCCGTGCAGGCGATAGAGCGTGTCCTCTCCATTCGAGAAGATATAGAGTGCGCGGGCGCCGAGCGGGTTCTTCAGACCCGGCTCCATGCCGCCGTTCTCGATCGAATATTTGACGAGTTCCGGCTGGCGGGCGACCATCTCGTTCGGCGGCTTCCAGCGCGGCCATCTCTGACGCCACTGGATGACGCCCGACCCCTGCCAGGCGAAACCCTCGCGGCCGATACCGACGCCGTATCGCATCGCCATGCCGTCGCCCTGGACGAGATAGAGGAAGCGCGACGGCGTATCGACGACAATGGTGCCGGGGGGCTGGCCGGTGGGATCGACGACGCGCTGGCGATAATAGCGCGGATCGATCTGCTCGTAGGGAACGGCTGGAATGAGAAAGCCGCCGTCTTCGATGGGGCCATACATGACGGCAAGCTCGGCCCCGCTTGGCACGCTCGATGCACCCGGGGACTGGAACAGGCGCATGGGCGAACGGTAAATGATCGTCGTATCGCCTGATGTCACGGTGTTGGCTGAGGAGGCGCAGCCGGCGAGCGCGGAGGCTGCGGTCAACGCCGAAAAGGAAAGAAAGCTGCGGCGGGAAAGATGTCTATCGAAGCTCATGACGCGAGACTGATTTCCTTTGATACGGGAAGCCGGACAAGACGCCGGTTAAACCGGTGATTCGTCCGATGCCGATAACGTTATTAGGAATATCTATCGGCTTGGGCCAAATAAACCATAGCTTCACGCAGACGTGTCCGGCCAGAAGCAGACGATATGGGAAGCGCTGTTGCAGCGCTACATCACAACGATCTCGGCCTTGGCAGGAAGGCGGTCGTAGAGATCGACGACGTCCTGGTTCAGCATGCGCACGCAGCCCGACGAGGTGGCCTTGCCGATCGACTGCCAGTCGGGTGTGCCGTGGACACGGTAGAGCGTATCCTGCCCGTCCTTGAAAATATACATGGCGCGGGCGCCGAGCGGGTTCATCAGCCCCGGATTCATGCCGCCATTCTCCGCCCCAAACGGGCGAACTTCAGGCTGGCGCGAGACCATTTCGACCGACGGCGTCCAGCGCGGCCATTTCTGCTTCCACTGGATGACGCCGCGGCCCGACCAGGCGTAACCATCGCGACCGAGGCCGACGCCGTAGCGCATCGCCTTGCCGTTGCCCTCGACGAAATAGAGGAAATGCGCCTTGGTATCGATGACCACTGTGCCGGGACGCTCGGTCGTCTGATAATCGACCTCCTGGCGCAGGAATTGCGGCTGCACGCGGCTAACCGGGATCGCCGGCAGGGTGAAATCCTCGTCGCGCTGCTGGCCATACATTGCCATGTGCACGGGATTGGTGACGGGCAGGCCATAGGTCTGGTGGAACTGGGTCTTGTAGAGCTCGCGCGTCTGCGGCACCGGCTGATCGGGGATCGGCCGCACCCGGCGCGGATCGACGCCGGGCGGCTGATAGAAGACCGGCGAGGTTTCCTGGACGAAGCGGGCGGGCGAATCGGCGGCGACATCGGGAATGAGGATGTTGCAGCCGCTCAGCGACGCAACCGCAATCACAAGCCCGGCAAGCGGGAAGACCCGGCGCAGAAAATTCATGGAACCACCCTTATCAACGATCGGCGAGACAGCGATATCTGCCGGAACGATGGCATCCGCGGCTGGCGCGAGGCTGGCGTTGGGGTGGAAAATCAGGAAACGAGCAGGACGCCGTTGCCATAGGTGGCGGCCAGTTCGCGGATCAGCTGCGTCTCCTGCTCGGTCAGCCTGCCGGTATCGACGAAACGCCAGTCGCGTTCATAAAGCGCCAAGGCCTCGCCGGCGGGCATGGCGCGCGCGGGATCGCGATTCCAGGCGAGCGATTTCAGCTCGGGGAAGTCGTTCGGCACAATCATGCTTTCCGGCATGCTCTCTGGCATGCCCTCTGCGTTCGTCGTCATCCCAGCAATATAGGGCCAATGGCCCTCAATTTGAAGCGGCTGGAATTCAGGCCGCCACCCCGTGGAAGAAGCGGATGCTCTGTTCGATCTCGGCCGGCAGCGCCGAGGTGTGATTGCCGGCGACGGTTTCCGTCTCGATATGAACGCCGGCTGCGCGGGCGCGGCGGGCCAGCAGATCGGCGCGGTCGTTGAAATGCGGCTCCTCGGTGCCGTGGACGACGCGGACCGGGCATTTGAAGCTGTGGGCGTAACACAGCGCCGAACGCACCTCGAATTCATGCGCATTGCTGTCGTCGAAACGGATGTCCTGCGGGTAGCGGTTGAAGAAGCGGAAGGCATCGGGGTTGCCTGATATCGGCAGGGCGGCGCGAAATTTGTGAGTGCTCATCGCCGTCAGCATGGTCAGCGTGCCGCCGATGCTGTGGCCGGCGATGAAGAGACGTTCGGGATCGACACCCGGCAGGTGCGCCAGGCGTTCTGTGGCGGCGAGCACGTCGTCGACCTCATCGTAGAAGCCGGAAAAATTGCCCATCTGGCCGTTTTCGCCGCGCAGCGACGGCATCATCACGACATAACCAGCATCCATATAGGGCTTCATCAGCTGCCAATGGCCGATGCCCATGGCATTGCCGCCGTGCAGGAAGAGCACCGCCGGCCTGGCGGCGCGTTGGCGCTTGTATTTGGAGACCCAGGCCGCCAGCTCCAGCTCGCCGTAACCCGAGCGGTAGAAGATCCTGTCGGCATCGGCAGGCGCATTCAGCGGTTCGTATTTGTCAGGCGCCGGACCCTTCTGCAACAGCTTGGTGCGGAACTGGTGGCGGACCTTGGCATAGTCGCGCTTGGCAAGCCGCGGCTCGTCCGGGACATCGAATGCGGCCGCCATGCGCGGCAGGACAAGTGCACCGGCAAGACCGGCCAGCACGGCACGGCGCTGGCGGAAAAAGGAATCTTGTTCATGCGAGCTCATAACGCAGCACCCAAATCATTTCCCCCGCACCCCAGATGTGCACCGAGCGCCCGTTGCCGCCAATACACATCGTGTTGAATATATCGCCCTGCGTCATTGTTGCGCAGGCGCCTCGCCGATCACTCGGGCTTGGCGTCGATCATGGCGATCAGCGTGCGCAGCCTGTCCGCCTCGTAGGAAGGTTTGTCGGGGCGAAGGCGGGCGATGCGGGGGAAGCGCATGGCGACCCCCGATTTGTGCCGGGTCGAACGGTTGATGCCCTCGAAGGCCACTTCGACGACGAAGCCGAAATCCTTGTCGGCGCGCACGGCGCGCACCGGGCCGAAACGCTCGGTGGTATTGTTGCGCACGAATTTGTCGAGCACCTCGAGCTCGGCATCGGTGAAGCCGAAATAGGCCTTGCCGACAGGCACCAGTTGTTCGCCGTCCTCGTCATCGGCCCAGACGCCGAAGGTGAAATCGGAATAGTAGCTGGAGCGCTTGCCGTGGCCGCGCTGGGCATACATCAGCACCGCATCGACATTATAGGGGTCGCGCTTCCACTTGAACCAGGGACCCTTCATGCGGCCGGCCTGGTAGATGCTGTCGCGGCGCTTGATCATCACGCCTTCGATGACCGGATCGGGCGGCGCGGCGCGGAGACGATCGAGCTCTTCCCACGACGAGAACGGCACGAGCGGCGAGAGGTCGAAACGGTCATGGGGGGCGCGGTCGATGATCTCGGTCAGCCGGTCGCGGCGATCGACATAGGTGCGGCCGCGGACGTCGTCGTCGCCATCGAAGAGCAGGTCATAGGTGCGGATGAAGGCGGGGTAATCGCCAAGCATCTTTGCCGTCACCGTTTTGCGGTTCAGGCGCTGCTGCAGGTCGGAGAAGGTGCGGGTCGGGCTATTGGAGCGGGCGGTGCCGCCCACCAGCAGCTCGCCGTCGACGACGCCGGAAAAATTGATCGCGTCGAGAATATCCGGAAAGGCGCCTGAAATGTCGTCGCCGGAGCGGGAATAGATCTTGCGCCTGTCGCCGGAGCGGGAGAGCTGGACGCGGATGCCGTCCCATTTCCATTCGGCGGCATAATTCACCGGATCGAGACCGGTCAGATCGCCCTCCTCCACCGCATTGGCGAGCATGACGGAATGGAAGATCGCCGGTGTCGCCAGCACCGGCTTTTCGCCGCCACCCGCCAGCCATTCGAACAGCGTCTCATAGGGCGGCTGCAGGCCATGCCAGAGGGTTTCGATTTCGATAACGTCCTTGTCGCCGAGATCGGCGAGCGCCTGCTTGGCAAGGCGGGCGGAAACGCCGATGCGCATGGCGCCGGTGGCAAGCTTGATGAAGGCGAAACGGCCGGACGAATCCAGCCGGTCGAGAAGATCGCGGACGTAGCTGCGCACTTCGGTGCGGCCGAGCGCGTTCATGCCGGTGACGACCTCGCCGAGACGCGGCTGGGCAAGGGCCGAGCGGTCGATATCCCGCTCATTGTCCCAGACGAGCGAGATGGTTTCGGCAAGATCGCCGACATAGTCGTAGGAATAGCGAAACAGCACCTCGTCCATGCGCTCCAGCACCAGCTCGCGCAGCATGGCGGGCTTGACGTTGCGCACCTCCAGCGTGCCGGCGATGGCGGCAAGGCCGTAACCGCGGTCAGGGTCCGGCGTGTCGCGGAAATAGTCGGTGAGAAGCTTCAGCTTGCCGTTACGGCTGGGGGTCAGCACCAGGCGATCGAGGAGATCGGCGAAGGCTTTCATGGGTGCCTCCCGACTTCTGAGGAAGGCCCCTCCCCAATGGCATGTGGAAAAAAACCCTCCCCAACCCCTCCCCACAAGGGGGAGGGACTTAATGCGCGGCCCTCGCCGCATTCATCGTCCAGCGCAGAGCATGTGGCCGGCTTGTTGGTTTGCGAGGCGGTGCAACGGCTTAGCCCCTCCCCCTTGTGGGGAGGGGTTGGGGAGGGGTTTTCAGCGACAAACTCCACTCTCAATCCCCCTCGTCCTCGTAACCCACCAGGTGCAGCGGTTTCGCCTTGATGCCCTGCAATTGGCACCAGCGCACCAAAGCCTCCTCGCGGCCATGCGTCACCCAGACCTCGGCCGGGTGCAGTTCCCGGATCGTTTCGGTCAGTTCCGGCCAGTCGCAATGATCGGAAATGACCAGCGGCAGTTCGACGCCGAGCTGCTTGGCGCGCTGGCGCACCATCATCCAGCCGGAGGCGAAGGCCGGCAGCGGCTCGTTGAAGCGCCGAGCCCAGCGGTCGGCGAAGGCCGATGACGGGCCGATGACGACCGCACCCCTGAAGACGGACTTGTCGCGGCTTTCGATCGTCGCCGGCAGCAGCTCGCCGAGATCGATGCCCTGCCCGATGTAATAGTCGCAGAGAGTTTCCATGGCGCCGTGGATATAGATCGGTTCGGCATAACCGGCATCGCGCAGCAGCCGGATGACGCGCTGGGCCTTGCCGAGCGCATAGGCGCCGACGAGATGGGTGCGCTCGGGAAATTGACGCAGCGACGCCAAGAGCTTGGCCGTCTCCTCCATCGGATCGGGATGATGGAAGACTGGCAGGCCGAAGGTCGCCTCGGTGATGAAGACATCGCAGGCAACCGGCTCATAGGCGGCGCAGGTCGGGTCGGGGCGGCGTTTGTAGTCGCCGGAGACGACGATGCGGGTGCCGTTCTTCTCGATGGCGATCTGGGCGGAGCCGAGCACATGGCCGGCCGGATGAAAGCTCACCTTGACGCCGTTGACCAGCAGCTCCTCGCCGAAGGCTGCCGCCTGCTCGCTGGCGCAGAAACCGTCGCCGTAACGCAAGCGCATGATGTCGAGCGTCTGGCGGGTGGCGAGCACGTTCACATGGCCGGGGCGGGCATGGTCCGAATGGCCGTGGGTGACAAGCGCCTGCTCGACGGGCCGCACCGGATCGACATAAAAGCCGCCTTCCGGGCAATAGAGCCCCTCCGGGGCGGGATAGAGCAGCGCATCAGGTCTCATGAAACGAGAGATAGCGGGAAATGGGCGCGAGGCCAGAGGCGAGAAGAAGGGACTGGCGAATGCGCTGCGGCTCAACGCCGGCGATCGTCACGACCCTATTCGATCGAGGAAAGATTCCACAGCGGCATTAAATTGCGACGGCCGCTGCAGCGGCGCGAAATGGCTGACGCTTGTGAGATAGATCATCTCAGCGTTCGGAATGCTGCGAGCAAGATATTCGGCATGCTCCGGCTTGATGAATTCGTCGTGCTCGGCAAGCACGATCGCGACCGGCACGCGGATCAGGCCCAAGTCGGCGGCCTGATAGTTCGGCTCCGTCCGCATCATCAGGCTGACCGCCTCGACGAAGGGATTGAAATCATCCGGCGTGGTGGAAAGCGCCGCATAATCCTTGGCATGTCGGCTGAAGCATCGGTCGATGACGGGGGTCGGAACGAATTCCCGCGTGCCGCTCGGATCCATGTTGCAGCCGAAGAAAAAGACGCCCTCGACCCGCGACGGCGCCGCCATGGCGAGGATCAAAGCGATGCAGGCGCCGTCGCTCCAGCCGATAATGGCCGCCTTGTCGAGATGCAGTTCGTCCATGACGGCGAGCACATCTGAAGCCATCAGCTCATAGCTATAGGGACGGGAATCGCGGGTGCTTCTTCCATGGCCGCGGCTGTCGATCAGCACAACGCGGCGGCCGCGGCGCAAGAGTGCCGGCACCTGATAGCCCCAGTTGCCGCTGTGGCCGAGGCCGCCATGCAGCAGAATGACGGGTGGGCCAGAGCCATAGCTCGCATACCAGATACGGGCGCCGTCATGTGCGATATGACCGTCGACTGCCGCCGGCGGCAGCGGCGCGGCGCCGTGCGCTTCGAAATGGATGAGCTCGTCGTCGTCAAATTCCATAGCGATCAGACTCATTGTTGTCGCAGCATAGAAAAACCGGAAAACAGCCCAAGAACAACCGGAATCGCTTTCTAGCACTTGCTCGTCGATGCAACCAGAGGGGGATCAGCTTTGGGCAGGAAGCTTTTCTATTGCGCCGCGGCGATCGCGGTTGCCGCCGCCGGCATCTATCTCAACAATACCAGCCTGCTCGCCGAACATCGGCCGGGAAAGCCGGTGCTGCTCGCCCATCGCGGCATCGCCCAACGCTTCGACGAAACCGATCTCAAGAACGACACCTGTACGGCGAGCCGCATGCTCGCGCCGAAACACGACTATCTCGAAAACACACTTCCGTCGATGCAGGCAGGTTTTGCGGCCGGCGCCGATATCGTCGAGATCGACGTGCATGCGACGACCGACGGCGAATTCGCCGTCTTTCACGACTGGACGCTCGACTGCCGCACCGAAGGGCATGGCGTCACCCGCGAGCATTCGATGGCTGACATGAGGAAGCTCGATATCGGCTATGGCTATACTGCCGATGGCGGCAAGACCTTTCCCTTTCGCGGCCGGGGCATCGGCATGATGCCGACGCTTGCCGAGGTGCTGTCGAGTTTTCCGGATCGGCGCTTCCTGATCAACATCAAGAGCCGCGATCCTTCAGAGGGTGAAAAGCTCGCCGCCGTGCTCAACGGGCTTACCACTGAGCGACGGGCCGGGATCATCGTCTATGGCGGCGACGAGCCGATCGACGTTCTCCGCCTGATGGCTCCGGATATCAAGACCGCCTCGCGCAAGACCCTGAAGGGCTGCCTCACCGGCTATATCGGCTATGGCTGGACCGGCCTGCTACCGGATGAATGCAAACATGCGATGATGCTGGTGCCGATCAATATCGCGCCGTGGCTCTGGGGCTGGCCGGATCGTTTTCTCAACCGGATGGCAGATGCCGGGACCGAGGTTTTCGTTCTCGGCCCCTATCGCGGCAGCGATTTTTCCACCGGCATCGACGACCCAGCGCAACTGGCGCGGCTGCCTGAGGACTATGCGGCAGGCATATGGACGAACGAGATCGAAGCGATCGGCAAACTCGTCAAGTAGGGTTCAGAGACTGCGCGCCCGCAGCAATGCCGGGATCTCCTCCGGGGAGACCGGCTTGGAGAAGCGGAAGCCTTGCGCCTCCTCGCAATGGGCCTGGCGCAGGAAATCCATCTGGGCGTCGGTTTCGACGCCTTCGGCGAGTACCGAGAGCTTCAGCGTCTGCGCCAGCGAAATGACCGCCGAGGCAATGGCGACGGCGGTCTTGTCGCCCGGCAGGGCCTCGACCAGGGAGCGGTCCATTTTCAGGCGGTCGAAGGGGAAGGTCTTCAGCGCCGCCAGGCTGGAATAACCGGAGCCGAAATCGTCGATCGACAGGCGCACGCCAAGCCCCCGCAGCGTTTCCATCATGGCGAGCGCGCGTTCGGCATTCTGCATCACCACGCTTTCGGTGACTTCCAGCTCCAGCCAGCGGGACTGCAGGCGGTGGCGCTCCAGCGCCTCGGCGACATGGGTTGCGAAATCCGGATCGGCGAACTGCTTGGCCGAGACGTTGACGGCGATCGTCAGCGGCGGCAGGCCCATGTCTTGCCAGTGGCGTGCCTGGCGGCAGGCCTCGTTCAGCACCCAGAGACCGAGGGGAACGATGAGGCCGGTCTCTTCGGCGAGCGGAATGAAATTGACCGGCGGCACCCTGCCCTTTGCCGGATGGTTCCAGCGCACCAGCGCCTCGAGCCCGGTGATGCGGCCGGTGGCGACATCGACCTGCGGCTGGTATTGCAGGAACAGCTGCTGGCCGGTGATCGCCTGGTGCAGCTCCTCCTGCTCGCCGAGCGGCATTCCCACAGGCGTGCCGCCGCCATCGTGATGCTGCAATGTGTTGCGGCCGAGTTCCTTGGCGCGGTACATGGCGCGGTCGGCATTGGCGAGAAGCTCTTCCGAGGTCGCGCCATCGAAGGGGAAGGCGGCAACGCCGATGCTCGAGGTGACGGTGATCTCGCCGTCCGCGCCGCGGATCGGCCGGTTGATCGCCTTCTGCAGATCGCGAAGGCGGCGCGTGATGCCGGCATCATGGCTCGACTGGTGGACGAGCACGACGAGGAATTCGTCGCCGCCGAGGCGCACCACCATATCGGACGCCCTGACGCTGTTGGCCATGCGGGTAGCGATCTCCTTCAGCACCTCGTCGCCGGCAGCGTGGCCGCGGCCGTCGTTGATGTCCTTGAAATTATCGAGATCGATATAGGCAACGGTCACCTTGCGGTTGTTGCGCCGGGCCTGGTCGAGGATATTCGCCAGCCGTTCCTTCAGGAAGGCGCGGTTTGGCAGCCCGGTGAGATCGTCATGATGGGCCATGAAATGGATGCGATCATCGACACGCTTGCGCTCGATGGCGATGCCGGCAATGTGGGTAGCAAGCGCCACCAGCTTGCTCTCGTGCTCGGTGGGACGGCGGACCTCCTTTGAATAGAGCGCAAACGTGCCGAGCACGTTGTTCTGCGAGGTGGCGATCGGCGTCGACCAGCAGGAGCGGAAGCCGAACGGCGCGATCATCGCGCGGAATTCCTCCCAGAGCGGATCGATCGTCACATCCTCGACGATCACCGTCTGGCCGCGCCACACCGCAGTGCCGCAGGAGCCGACCTTGGGGCCGATCGTGACGCCATCGATCAGGCGGCTGTAGCCGCCAGGCAGATTGGGAGAGGCGCCGTGATAGAGCCTGGTGCCCTCGCCGTCGAGCAGCAGCACCGATCCGTCAATCCCATCCAGCTGCGCCTCGATCATCAGCACGAGCGCCTCGAGGATCATCGGCAACGGCTCGTTGCGGGCGATCATTTCGAGCAGGCTCGCCTGGCCGCGATGCAGATCCTCCTGGCGCTTGCGTTCGGTGATATCACGGGAAACGCCGATAAGGCCGACGATCTCGCCGCGATCGTTGCGCAGCGGTATCTTCGAGGTCAGCCGGCATATCGGCCTTCTGCTGCCGGGAAGGACGTAGGATTCCTCCATGTCGATGCGGGCTTCGCCCGTCGCCATGATCTGCTGCTCGATGTCGAAATGGCGGCACGCCGTCTCGAAATCGAACAGGTCGAAGTCGCGCTTGCCGGTGATCAGATCGGCGCGCTCCAGGCCGAGGCTGCTGGCGGTGACGGCGTTGGCGAAGACGAAGCGGCTGTCACGGTCCTTGACGTAGAGGAAATCCGGAAGTTCGTGGACGATCGCCTTGAGGCGCAGGTTCTCGATGCCCTCGGAGAGGTGATGGGCGGTCGATGCCATCATCGCCTCCGTCGCGGCGACGATGCGCCGCGTTTCGGCGGTCAGGGCGTCGGTCGATTCCCATCGCCTGGCACTCGGTTCCTGCATGACGCCCGTCTCCCCGCCGGCCAAAGACCGCATCCCGCAATCGTCTTCTTTGAGCTTCTCTTTAAATTAGTCGGGATTTCCTTCGGCTTGCTTAAATGAAAGGGTGAACAACACGACAATATTAGCGGCAATATCCTGCCCTCGGCGGCAGCGGCAACTGTAGTGTTGGCAGTCCGTGCCAAGCCTGCGCCAAAACGATACATGCCGCCTGGCACGTTTCCTGCTACGGGCGCGTTATGACAAGTGATCCCTGGGTGCCCTCACGCCGCAACATGCTTTTCTTTCTTGCCGCCTCGGCCGTTGCGGGAGGGGCATCGCGCACGCTTGCCTCGCCGCTGACGGCGGCCGCTCAACCCGATCTGCGCGGGGCGATCGACGCGGTGGAATATCGCGCTATTCCCGAAAGCGGCAACAGCAAGACCCGCAACCTGCAGCAGATGATCGAACAGGCAGCTCGTGAGAACGTGCCGGTCTTCCTGCCGCCCGGCACCTACCGGGTCTCCAATCTCACTTTGCCGGACAATACGCGTATCACTGGTGTGCCCGGCGCCTCGCGGATCGTCTATACCGGCGAAGGCCACCTGTTTGCGGCCGAGAACGTGCGGCGGATCGAGCTTTCCAATCTCGTCATCGACGGCGGCAACCGCTGGCTTGGCGACTATGCCGGCGGACTTTTACAATTTACCGGCGTCGACGAGGTGCTGATCGACAATTGCGAGATCGGCGGTAGCCGCAAGCACGGCCTGCAACTGGAGCGCTGCGGCGGGCGGATCGAGCGCAGCCGGATTTCGGGGGCTGCCCAATCCGGGCTTTATGCGGTGGATTCCACCACCCTCTCGGTCACCGGCAACACGGTCTCGGATTGCGGCAATGGCGGTATCCTGGTGCATCGCTGGAAGAAGGCGGAGGACGGCACTGTCGTCTCCGGCAACCGCATCTCCAACATGCGCGCCAATGACGGCGGCACCGGGCAAAACGGCAACGGCATCAACATCTTCCGCGCCGACGGCGTGATGGTGGTGAATAACCAAATCTCCGATTGCGCCTTTACGGCGATCCGCGCCAATTCGGCCTCGAACATCCAGATCAGCAGCAATCAGTGCCGGCGTTCCGGCGAGACGGCGATCTATGTCGAATTCGCCTTCGAGGGCGCCGTCGTTTCCGCCAACATGATCGACGGGGCGGCAAACGGCATCTCGATCGCCAATTTCGACGAGGGCGGCCGGCTGGCGAGCGTCACCGGTAATATCGTGCGCAACCTGACGCTGCGCGGCCCCTATCAGCACGAGGTCGGTTTCGGCATCGGCATCGCGGCGGAGGCCGACACGATGATCTCAGGCAATGTGATCGAGGGGGCGCCGCGCTGGGGGCTGCAGATCGGCTGGGGGCCTTATCTGCGCAACGTCGTTGTGACAGGCAATGTGGTGCGCAAGGCGTCGGTGGGATGCGCGGTTTCGGTCGCCGATGGCGCGGGGACCGCCATCATCACCGACAACGTGTTCCAGGAGACCGCCGAAGGGGCGGTTCTCGGCTTCCATTGGGAGAAGAAGGTCTCCGGCGAGATGGCCGGCGGCGGCGCGCCCTATGCGCAGCTCACCGTCGAGAGAAACCGCGTCTCCTGAGGAGCACGCCGATCATCCACGGTCAATTTCCATTGGTTATCGTGTCTGATAGGTGCCGGTGACCGTCGCTTCCTCCAATGTGTGTTTCTTCGCCTCTGCCCACATCGCGCTTATGCCGGCGGCATCCGGAATCGAAAGCTTCGGCACGTCGAGCGCAGCGAGGCGGAAGATATAGCGATGCGGGCGATCGCCGGGCGGCGGTTGCGGGCCGTCGTAACGGGCTTGGCCGAAATCATTCCGATAGAATCGCGGCGCGTGCTCCGGCGCCGTATCGGCGCTTTCGCCAAGAGCAGTCCACTCAGCCGGGATGTTGGCGATCCCGCAGTGGCGGAACGTGCCATGCGGAGCGTCCGGATCCTCGACCACCAGAGCAAAGCTCCTGGTTTCATCAGGAGCGCCGCCCCAGGCCAGCGGCGGAAAGAGGTTCTCGCCCGCTCGCGCATATTTCGCAGGAATCGGCTCGTTTTGCGCAAAAGCTTTGCTGATCAATGTCAAAGCCATGACGTTCTCCTTCCCTCTCAGGGGTGACCGCTTCCCTTTTTATGCCCGCTTTCCTGATTGCGGCCGCGCACGATGCTCCGATCCTCGTTCCCGGAATCGGTGCCGGTCTTCAAATCGCTGCCTTTTCGATACGCTTCCTTCGCCTGTTCATTGCGGTGCAGATCCGACGCCGCGTCGAAGGCCTCGTCGGCATTGGCGGTGTTCTCGCGTTTTTCGATGATGCGAAGCTGCTGTTCATGCGTCTTCTTCCCCGTCATGACATTCTCCTTCGTTTGCAGGTGTATGTTTTGGGGTGCGGTTGGTCGCTGTGGACACCTTGGCGGTGCCAATCTCCGAGCCGAACCCGCTGGCATTGCCATTGTTCCTTCGAACCGGCAGGAATTGTGCTTCGATCTTTGCGGGCGGGGGGAGTGCATCTGAACTGAGCCCCGATCGGTCCGAGCACTCGCATCAAAAGCTTTCATCATCCCATCAGCGGCAGGGACTTTTCGCAACGCGATCCGGCATTTACGCTCTCCTGGACAATATCGAGGGGAATATCCATCATGCTGACAATCTACGGGGTCTATCGATCGCGCGCGTCTCGCGTTTACTGGATGGCGGAGGAACTCGGGCTCGCATTCCAGTCGGTGCCGGTGCTGCAGGCAAGGCGGCTAGCAGAACCGCTCTCAGCGGATGCGCCCCTCAATACGCATTCGCCTGCTTTCATCGCCGTCAATCCGATGGCGCAGATTCCCAGCATCAGGGACGGCGAGTTCGTCATGCACGAGTCGCTCGCGATCAACCTCTACCTCGCGCGCAAATATGGCGGACCGCCTTCCGGCCAAACCGTCGAAGAAGACGGATTGCTGACAATGTGGACGGTCTGGGCGGCCTCGCAGGTCGAACCGCAGACCGTGAAGATCGTGCTCACCTATGATGACGGGCTCGAAAACAGCGAAGACGGCAAGCAGACGATCGCCGTCGCCTGCCGCCTGCTGCGCAGGCCGCTGGCGGCTCTCGAAAGCCACCTTCACGGCCGGCAATGGATCGTCGGCGACCGCTTCACCGTCGCCGATCTCAACATCGCCGAGGTGCTGCGCTACGCCCAGAGCGAAGAGGCGTTTTTTGAAGCACATCCCCATGTCAAAGCCTGGATCGAGCGCTGCCAGTCCCGCCCGGCCTATAAGGCGATGCAGGCGACGCGGGCCAAGGAGCCGATCGAGGTTTGAAAACTACTTGAAAAGCGCCAGCGTGCCGGCCATTTCCTCACGGATCCAGGCCTTAAAATCCTTGACCTTCTTCGGCTCGCGCGTGCCTTCGGCGGTGACGAAGTAGTGACCGAAGCCTGTGCGGGCGCGAATGCCGAAGGGGGCGACGAGCCGGCCCTCGACGAGCGCGAAGCCGGCAAGGGTCTGCCAGGCCAGCATGACGCCCTGACCGGCGATCGCTGCATCGAGGCAGAGCGAGGCATCGTTGAAGACGTGGCGGGTCGAAAGGGTGGCGCCGGATAGTCCGGCCGCGCGCATCCAGACCTCCCAGGTAAACATGGCGCGGCCATCGATGATGGCAGGCAGTGCGAGGATATCGGCGGGTTCCTTCAAATTCGCCGCCATCTCGGGGGAGCAGACGGGAAAGACCTCCTGCTCCAACAGCAGTTCGGCCTTCACGTCAGGCCACTTGCCGCTGCCGACGCGGATGCCGATATCGACGTCGCAAAGCGCCGGATTGACGAGATTGGTGGTTGCATCCAGCCGCAGCTTGATGTCGGGATGACGCTCGGCGAAGCGATCGAGCCGATGGACGAGCCAGCGGGCGGCGAAAACCGGCGCCACAGAGATCGTCAGGATCGTATCGTCCTTGCGGCTGGCGATCGACACCGCCGCCGAAAGACGGGCAAAACCCTCGTCGAGCGCGAGCAACACCGGCCGGCCGGCTTCGGTGGCGATCATTCCCCTGGCGGTGCGCTCGAAGATCACCTGACCGAGCTGGGCTTCGGCCTTGATGACCTGCTGGCTGACGGCGCCGACCGAGACGCCGAGCTCGTCGGCGGCGGCCTGCAGCGAGCCGAGACGACCGACGGCTTCCAGCGCGCGCAGGCCGTTGAGATGGACCATGTTCAAGTTCTTCATATAGTTTTTCTATAGCGCTTCAGCGTTATTCTCAATTGAAAATCTGCCTGTTGAGGCCGACATTGCAAGCATAGGCAATCCATTCGAACATAACTGCGTGGGCGGAGGGGATGGCAGAGGCGAAAAGCTGCTGCGCGATCACGTCCGCGCCACGGAAGAAAGCGAGGCATGCCATGTCGTTGCTGAAGTTTTTCTTGAGACCAGTCCTTCCTATGGGCAGCTCGGAAATTGCCGATGCCACCGTCTGGAAGGACGATCCGCTGCGGCATCCCGAGGTCGAGCGCATGTCGATGCGCGAAATCGCCGATCTGCCGCTTGGGATGCAGGCCGGCTTTCAGGCAGAGGCCGAGCCGCCGTTGGCGAAATGCGCGTGAAAATATGATAGGTTCCCCCTGGCAGAAAGGGCGGGACCATGGCCGGCGATGTCGATGCGATTTTCGAACGCCTGAAGCGGCTGGCGGCGGAAGCCGGCCTGCCGGATATCGAGGAGAGCACCTCCTACGGCAACCCGGCGCTGAAGGTCGGCGGCAAGAGCTTCGTCGCAGTCAAGAATGCCGAGACGATCGTGATCTCGATTTCCCTCGACGACAAGGATCACCTGCTGGAGATGGCGCCCGACGTCTATTTTCAAACCGATCATTATGTCGGCTGGCCGCATCTGCCGGTGCGCGCCGCCGTGATCGGCGACGAGGAATTGCGGCTGCGGCTGATCGGCGCCTGGCTGTTCCGGGCGCCGAAAAAACTTGCCGCCGGATTTAAGGATCAGGCCCGGTCGTAGGCCAGCGCCCGCTGCACGGCGGGGCGCTGCAGCATGCGGTCGTGATGGTCGCTCGCCTTTTCGAACCGGGCGGGATCGATGCCGTCGGACGGCAGCCAGTCGGTCATCACGAAGAGATAGGGATCGGCGAGCGAATAGGCTTCGCCCATCACCCATGGGCCTTCGAACATCGTCTGCTCGATCAGCGTGAAACAATCAGCCATATTCTCAGGCACCTTGGCCTTCATCGCCTCGATTGCCGCTGGATCGTCGGCCCAGCGCGAGCCGCGCGGGCGATGGGCATGGTTCACATGCACGGTCGAGCAGATATAGCTGTTGAAGGATTGCAGCCTGGCAAACTCGAAAGGATCGTTAAGCGGCGCCAGCTTGGCGGCCGGCGCGCTCTGGGCGATATAGGCCAGGATGGCCGGCGTTTCCGTCAGCACTCCATAGGCGGTGACCAGTGCCGGCACACGGCCCTTCGGGTTGATCTTCAAATAGTCCGGCGAGCGCTGCTCGCCATCGCGGAGGCTGATCTTCTTGACTTCGAAGGCCAGGCCGGATTCTTCCAGGGCAATAAGGCTTGCGAGCGCGCAGGTTCCGGGTGCGTAGTAGAGTGTCAGCATGGTTCTCGACTCCCTTTCGGCAAGGGTTATAGCGTACCGGTGCGCGGGTCGGAACTGGTGGGATTGGGTTTTGCTTCTCCATCGGGACAAGGGTGGGTGCGTGCGAGTGTGAGAGCTTGATCGGTGTGTCGCGCCGCGCCCCTCATCCGGCTGCCGCCACCTTCTCCCCGCTTGCGGGGAGAAGGGACATGCCGCACCGGCTTTCCCCGACCTCGACGCTGCGTTTGCCACGTCCCCTCGCCCCGTTTTTACGGGGAGAGGGTTAGGGTGAGGGGCAGATCTTGCACTAACTTGCCTTGTCAGCCAACGCAGCCGGATACGATAGGTACCCCTTCTCCCTCCGGAGAGAAAACACGTACCCTCAACCGCAGCCCGGCACATCCTCCAGCCGGTGCCAGACCGGGATGCCGCGTTCCCTGGCGATGCGCACGTCGTTGTCCGCTCCCTTGGAATCGCCGGGCAGGCGCAGGACGCCCTCGCAGAGCTGCAGCAGCCGGCCGGCGACCGGGTGGAAGATCTCTTCGTAGAGCGCGTCGCCGACCGACCGCCCGCCGGCGGCGTGCCAGATCGGCAGGGCCACCCATTCGCCGATCATCGGCACGTGGCCGGCTTCAAACAGCGCATGCGAAGGCGCTTCCAGCCGCTTCAGGTTGGCGGCCATCTTTTCCGGGTCGTCGCCCGTTCCGGACCGATAAGGCCCGGCAATCAAAATCAACATGATCCACTCCTTCGCTCCGCTTTATGCGTGAGCACTCTCCCGGCCTCATGCACGGGATTTCGTGAAAATGCACGATAATTCTTGAATGTCGAGTCATTTCGTGCAATATCCGGCTATTCTGTTTAATTTCGTGCAGAAAGATCATGCTGACAACACAACGCAAGACCCTCATTCTCGACATCCTGCGCCGTGACGGCCAGGTGGTCGCCAAGCGCGTCGCCGAGGATTTCGCACTTTCGGAAGATACGATCCGGCGCGACCTCCGGGAAATGGCGGCGGAGGGGCTGTTGAAACGGGTGCATGGCGGGGCGATGCCGCTGGCGCCAGACCTGCCTGATTTCACCGCGCGGCGCAGCGTCTCGTCTGAGATCAAGGCGCGGCTCGGCGCAGCGGCGGCGGCGATGGTGAAGCCCGGACAGATGATCTTCCTCGACGGCGGCACGACGACGGCGGAGATCGCCCGGCACTTGCCGCGTGACATGCCGCTGACGGTTGCGACCCACAGCCCGACGATCGCCGCCGAACTCGAACACCATCCGACCGCCGAGGTGATCCTCACCGGCGGGCGGCTCTACAAACATTCGATGGTGGCAACGGGGGCGGCGGCGATGGCGGCGATCTCGCAGCTGCGCCCTGATCTCTTCTTCCTCGGCGTCACCGCAGCGCATCCGGTGCACGGGCTTTCCACCGGCGATTTCGAGGAAGCGGCGATCAAGCGGCACATCGCCCGCTGCTCGGCCGAAACGCATGTGCTGCTGACCGAGGAGAAATTCGACCTCGTCTCGCCCTGCCCGGTGCTTGGCATTTCCGAGGTGGCGGGGCTGATCGTGCCCATGGAGATGACGGCCGAGAGGCTGAAACCCTATCGCGATCTCAACGGCGGGATCGCCGCGGCGTAATCACCAGCGCCGCGCGCAGTTTTCGGCATCATGCCAAGGCGGAGGTGACCCTGACATCGCCGACATGGATGCCGTTCCGATTGCGGATCGGCGTTGCGGCATAGGCCATCAGGGCCGCATGCACCTCATCTTCCGTCTCGAAGAAGCGGGCGAGTGTCGCGGCCACCAAGGCATCGGCCGCGCGGGTGGCGCCATCCTCGCATTTCAGCGCGATGGCGATGCCCTTTTCCGGGATTGCCGCGCAGAAGACGCCCTCGGCGCCCATCTTGACGAAGATTCGGCCCGGGGCGATCTGCATCAGCTTGGTGCAGGCGCGGCCCGATCCCGCGACATAGAAGGGTTCGGCCATGCAGGCCTCGATCAGTCGGCGGGATGCCTTGGCGCGCAAGGGTTCCAGGCCGTTGCCGGTCGCCATTTTGGCAAAACCATGGGCCAGGCTGCGCAGCGGCACGGCATAGGTCGGGATGGAGCAGCCGTCCGTGCCGCAGCTATCGGCGCCGAGCACGGCACCGGTCAGGCTTTCCATCGTCGCGCGGATCTCGACCTGCAGCGGGTGCTGGTAGCCGACGTAACCCTTGGGATCGAGGTCCTGGTGGCAGCAGGCGCAGATGAAACCGGCATGTTTTCCCGAGCAATTGTTGTGCAGCGCGGTCGGCGCATCGAGCATGCGGGCCTGCTGGATCAGGATCTTCTGGCTCATCGACCAGTGGGCGCCGCATTCCAGCGATTCGATATCGCGACCGGCACGCGACAGCATGGAAGCGGCAAGCGTCACATGCTCCTCTTCGCCATTATGCGAGGCACAGGCAAGCGCCAATTCCTTGTCGCCGAAGCCATAGGCATCGGCAGCACCACTCTCGATCAGCGGCAGCGCCTGCATCGCTTTGCAGGACGAGCGGGCGAAGACCGCGGCCTCGAAATCGCCCAGCGAGAAGACAAGCTTACCATCGCCATCGACCACAGCCACCGCGCCGCGATGGCGACTTTCGACGAGCAGGCCGCGGGTGACTTCGACGGTGACGGGATTGGTCATGAGCTTTTGTCCGGATGCTGGCGGGATGGGCAGTCCATAACGCGTCACGCGACGAAAGCCAACGGGGTTGACGCTTTGCAAGGCTTAGGCGCATGCGCGAGTGCCCGCCAGATGGAGCACCGGGTCGATATGTGGCTGGACGTCACCCCACCCTCCGTCATCCTCGGCCTTGTG
>NZ_JBAMYD010000023.1:0-92271 GCF_037002925.1 Rhizobium aouanii | reverse complement strand
ACCCATCTATCCGGTTCAATCTGTTACCCATCTATCGGCTGGACACAGGACAGAGGGGGGGTGTCGCCACCACCGAACAAAGGTTTAGGCCTTCAGCGCCGCCGCCTCTGCCGCGAGCTTGGTAATGCCGGCCCAGTCGCCTGCCGCGACCAGTTCCTTTGGCGCCACCCACGAGCCGCCGACGCAAATGACGTTCGGCAGCGAGAGATAATCATTGGCGTTCTTCAGCGAAATGCCGCCGGTCGGACAAAACAGCGTGCCGGCAAGCGGTGAGGACAGCGCTTTGAGATAGGCAGCGCCGCCGGCTTGCTCGGCCGGGAAGAATTTCAGCACCTGGTAGCCTTCTTCGCGCAGCGCCATGACTTCGCTGGCGGTCGCAGCCCCGGGGAGCAGCGGCACGTCGGAATCGGCGGCGGCATCGAGCAGTTCCTGCGTCGTGCCCGGGCTGACGATGAACTTCGAACCGGCCTCGACGGCGGCTTTCCAATGGGCGACATTGAGGATCGTACCGGCACCGACTTCGGCGCCCTCGACCTCTGCGGCGACGGCGCGCACGGCCTCGAGCGCCGCCGGCGTGCGCATGGTGATCTCGATCGCCTTCAGGCCGCCCGCGACGAGCGCGCGGGCCAGCGGCACCGCCGTCTTCGCATCGTCGACGATCAAGACCGGAACGACAGGCTGGAGTTTCAGGATGGAAAGGAGCTTCTCTGTTTTCTCGCCCATGGTCGCGCGACCTCCTTGAAACAATTGAATTCGGACCCCGAATAACGCCCCGGCGGAACCTTGTCGAGATAAAACCGGACCGCATGACGAGAAGGGTATGAAATGCGTGGAAATTGGGCTACCGTGCCGCAATCGTCACAAAAGGTTCACCGATATGGCGAAAGAGATCGAGCGGAAGTTTCTTGTACGCAGCGATGGATGGCGTTCCGCCGTCGAGACGAAATCTGTCTTCAGGCAGGGTTACATCGCCTCGATGGACGATCGTTCCGTGCGCGTGCGCATCCTCGACGGCAGGAAGGCGAAACTGACGATCAAGATCGGCCGCAGCACCATCACCCGTGACGAATTTGAGTACGATATTCCGATCGCCGATGCCGAAGAGCTGTTGCAGAACGCGATCGGCGTCGTCATCGAGAAGACGCGCTATCGCGTTCCGCATGAGGACTTCGTCTGGGAAGTCGACGTCTTTACCGGCGAGCATCGCGGACTGGTGATTGCCGAGGTGGAGCTGACGGCGGAAACTGATGATCCGGCCCTGCCCACCTGGCTTGGCCGCGAAGTGACGGGCGATTTCCGCTATTCCAATCAGGCCCTTGCCACAGAATACGGGCACGACAGGCATGGCCTATCGCATTCGGCCTGACGCCGATTTCACCAAGGCATTCCGCAGCGTCGCGACGGAGCAGCTGGAACGCGCCGTCACTTTCCTTGAGGAACGCCCGGACGGCGCGCATGAGGCGATCCATTCTTTCCGCAAGAACCTGAAACGGCTGCGCTCGCTCTACCGCCTCGTGGCCCGCGAGGTGCCGGATTTTCAGGCCCAGGAAAATGCGAGACTGCGCGATACCGCACGCTCGCTTTCGGCGATCCGCGACGCTGCCGCCCTCATCGGCACTGCGGAATATCTGCAGCATGCAGCCCGCGGGAAAGAGGAGAGCGAGGCGCTCGGCCGCATCGTCACCATTCTCGAAGGGCGCCGTGATTGGATGGCGGAAGCCGAAAGCGGCCTGGAACAGCGGCTCGCGGAAACCTCCGTCCTTCTGAAGGAAGCGATCGCCGCCCTGGATGCCGTCTCCTTTGATGGCGGCCACCGCAAGAATGCCCGCATGCTGGCAAAGAGCTGGCGACGCACGGCGCGGAAGGCCAAGACCGCGCTTGCGGCTTGCCATGGCGAGGCATCGGCCGACGATTTCCACGATCTGCGCAAGCGCACCTACGACTATCGGCTCTATCATGCCCTTTTGCGTGACGTCTGGCCGGGCGCGATGAAGGCCAAGCGCGATGCCGCCAAGGAACTCGTCGAGGATCTCGGCCACATCCACGATCTCGCCGTGCTCTCCGAACTGGTCGAAGCCGAACCGCAGCTCTTCACCCGCAACGACGACCTGGCGCATCTGCTCGACATCATCATCTTCCGCCAGCAGGAAGACCGGCGGCAAGCGCTGGTCAAAGCCGAAGCCGTGTTCGCCGATGATGCCGACGAGGAAGCGGAGCGCATCGAGCTCCTCTGGCTGATGGCCGGGAGTTGAGAGACGGCGAAATCGGAGGTGCTTGCGCAGCCCTGCATTTCCCATCGCATCTGCAATATCACAAGGAACCCTATTGACCTCAACCAATCTTGAGGTCCTAGCCTCCGGTGGTCGAACAAGCAGAGACTTGACCGCGAGGAAAAAATGACCGCCGAAAATACCGCGATGCCGAAGGTGCTCGGGCTCTATGAGACCCATCTGACCGTTGCCGATCTCAAGACCTCCGTCGATTTCTACCGCGATGTCGTCGGGCTCGAACCGGCAGCCTCATTCGAGGAGCGTAAAGTCGCTTTCCTCTGGGTGGACGGCAGGAAGACCGGCATGCTCGGCCTATGGGAAGCCGGAAGCGGGCCGCTGAAGATGCGGCTGCACATCGCCTTCCGCATGGCCGCCGAGGGCGTGCAGCAGGCACCCGCCATTCTCAGGGCAAAAGGTGTGGAACCTCTCGGCTTTACCGGCGAACCGGTGACGGAGCCGGTGGTTCTCGGCTGGATGCCGGCACTGTCGATCTATTTCAAGGATCCGGATGGGCACTCGATCGAGTTCATCAGCATTCTCGACGACATCCCAGACCGGAGCTTCGGCGTGCGGCCGTTTTCCGCGTGGCAGGCGCGGGCGTAATCGGTCACCGGTCAAGGCCGCCGCTGGCGAAGGCAATTGCGCGGCCCGTCGATTTTCTGTATTTCCGGCCTATGACCGACAGCCTGACACACACCAGCCCGTTCCTCGTGGCCGCACTCTATCATTTCGTTTCCGTGCCGCGCTTTGCCGGACTGCAGGCGCCGTTGCAGACGCTTTGCGAGCAGAACGGCGTCAAGGGCACGCTGCTTCTGGCGCATGAAGGCATCAACGGCACGATCGCAGGCCCGGATACCGGCATTCACGCCGTGCTTGCCTTCCTGCGCGCCCAGCCGGAATTTTCAGGCCTCGAGCACAAGGAAAGCCGCGCCTCGAAAATGCCCTTCCTGCGCATGAAGGTGAAGCTGAAGAAGGAAATCGTCACCATGGGCGTCGAAGATATCGACCCCAACAAGGTGGTCGGCACCTATGTGGCCGCCAAGGACTGGAACGCGCTGATATCAGATCCCGACACCATCGTCATCGACACCCGCAACGACTACGAGACCGCAATCGGCACCTTCCGCGACGCGCTCGACCCGAAGACCAAGAGCTTCCGTGAGTTTCCGGAATGGGTGCGTCAGAATCCCGATCTTCACAACAAGCCGAAGGTCGCCATGTACTGCACCGGCGGCATACGCTGCGAGAAGGCCACCGCCTTCATGAAGGCTGAGGGCTTCGACGAGGTCTATCATCTGAAGGGCGGCATCCTGAAATATCTGGAGGAAGTGCCGCAGGAGGAAAGCCTCTGGGATGGCGCCTGCTTCGTCTTCGACGAGCGCGTGTCCGTCGAGCACGGGCTGAAGGAAGGCGAACACCGGCTCTGCCACGCCTGCCGCAACCCGATCACTGCCGAGGAAATGACTTCACCGCTTTACGAGGAAGGCGTTTCCTGCAGCCACTGCTACGACACGCGCACGGAGGAAGACCGGCTGCGTTACCGTCAGCGTCAGCACCAGATCGCCCTGGCGAAGAAGCGCGGCCAGCGACATATCGGCAGCTGAGCCAGGATTCAGGCCGCCGGTCGAGCTGCGCCGATGTGGCGTCGGGCCGCCGGCTCCGCTGCACGTCGCTCGTTCAGCATCTCGGTGATAAGGTCTGATGTCACAGGCTTTCCGAACAAATAGCCCTGCAGGCAGTCGCAGCCGAAAAGGCGCATGGCTATCGCCTGCTCCTCGGTCTCGATGCCCTCGGCCGTCACCGGAATGTCGAGCGAGCGGGCGAGCGCCACCGTCGCCTGCAGCATCTCGCGCTGGCGTTTGTCGTTGACACCCATGACCAGCGAGCGATCGATCTTGATGCGGTCGAAGCCGAACTGCCTGAGATAACCGATCGAGGAGAAGCCGGAACCGAAATCGTCGAGCGCCACCTTGACCCCCAGTCCCTTCAACCGTTCGATCGACTGGCGGGTGCGCTGCGGATTCTGGATCATGTAGCCTTCGGTGATCTCGAGCGTGATACGGCCGGCCTCGATCTCCGTCTGCTTCAGCACGTAGCGCACATAGTCGCTAAAGGCGGGATTGCGGAACTGGCCGGGCGAGACGTTGACCGAGACATTGAGTTCCGGCCATTGCTTGGCCGTCTCGCAGGCTTTGCGCAGCACGAACAGACCGAGCGATTCGATGAGGCCGCTGGTCTCGGCGATCGGGATGAACAGCTCGGGCGAAACGGGGCCATGGCCCGGGCGGTTCCAGCGCACCAGCGCCTCGACGCCGGTCATCGCATGCGTCGCCGCATCGATCAGCGGCTGGTAGGCGAGCGTCAGGTCACCGCTTTCGATGGCGGTCCGGAGATCGAGCTCCAGCGCATTGCGCTGCTCTCGATCGGCGTCCATCGACGGATCGTAGAGCGTCATGCGCGCGCGGCCGGCCTCCTTCGCCTTGTACATGGCAAGGTCGGAACGGCGCACCAGCTCCTCACGCCCGATCGTCCCGGAAGGCGACATAGCGATACCGATGCTTGCCCCGACGACGACGACACGGCGCCCGATCTCCAGCGGCTCGACCAGAAAATCGAGGATCTGCTCGGCCAGCTGCAGGGCGGCGGCATTCTCGCTGTCGGAGAGAAAGGCGATCGCAAATTCATCGCCGCCGATACGGGCGAGAACCGCACCCTGCGGAATGAGCACATCGAGCCCGGCCGCGACCGCACGGATCAACTGGTCGCCGGTGCCGTGGCCGTAACTGTCATTGACTTCCTTGAAGCCATCAAGATCGAGATAGAGGAGCAGCACGTTGCGCTTGGCCTGGCATGCCTCGACGACAAAGCGATCGACAGCGAGCCCGAGACCGTCACGATTTGAAAGGCCACTCAGCCTGTCGCGCAACGCCTCCTCGCGGGCGCTGCCTTCCTCTGCCTTTAGGCGGCGGCCGGTAAGCCAGCCGATGACCAGCAGCACCACGAAGAACAATCCGACGAGGCCGAGAGCCTGGATGACCATCGGCCGCACCTGCGCATAGGCGATATCGCCCGGTGAACGCGAGGTCCAGACGAGCTTGCCGAGCGTTGCCCCCGTCGGATCGACGATGGGTACGCGATAGTCGGCGGCAAAACTCGGCGGCGCCAGCTTCAGCCCGCCGATGACATAGGTCTGGCCGAGCGCGGTCACTCTGTCGTCATCGAGATGGCGGGCGAAAACAAGGTAGCGGCGCTGGCCGGCGGGCGCATCCAGCGCACCGGACTTTTCCCGCACCAATGCCACGCCGACAGCGGCAATGCCACGTTTGGTGGTGACGAAACCCACCGCCTGAGGACGATCGGCCGGGCCGGCCGCCTTCACCCTGTCGAGCAGAATCCAGAGCGACGGCGCAAAGAAATCCGCGAGCGGCTCCTCCATCGGTTTGCCGTCGCGATAAGCCATGATCGCCTTCTTCTCGTCATCGATGACGATCGCCATGTCGAACAGCGAGCTGTTGACCGACATCTCGCCGTAGTTGCTTACCGTCCAGGCCATACCGTCCGGCGCGTAGACGTTGGCGGCGGCATCGTCCCAGGCGGCATAATCGTCGAGCGTCGCGCCGAGCTGGTCCTCGAAAGTCTTGACCGCGCCGATCGTCGTTTCGCGCGAGCGCTCGTCATCGAGGAGATTGGCGTTTTCGGTCACGCGTTCGAGCGCAGTCAGCACCATGACGGTGACGACGGCGACGATGACCGCGAAGGAGAAAAGTACGCCGGTGACGGTAATGTGACGGCCTATTCCCGATTCCTTGCTCTGCGACTTTCCGACTGCCTGCATAACAGCTCCCTGACCGGTGCACTTTGCCAGCCAAGGGTTCAAAAACGCTTAAACAACCGCCTGTTGCACGTGTCTGACAATCGATTTTTGTCCGTGCCGCCGGTGGTCGCGAAATTAACGGCAAGCAGCGTCAGCTTGCCGTGCCGCCGGACGGGGCAAGTTCAAAAAGCGCCTGGATCAAGCGCCCGCTGGAGTAATTGCGCTAACCCGCTTTGTGATTGCCCTTCGGGAACTGAGCCACCAGTTCGCGATACCACTTGCCGCTCTTCTTCACCGTGCGTAACTGCGTCTGATAATCGACATGGACGAGGCCGAAGCGCATGCGGTAGCCTTCCGCCCATTCGAAATTGTCCATCAGGCTCCAGGCGAAATAGCCGCGCAGGGGATAGCCGTCCTTGACGAGGCCGGCGACGATGTCGAGGTGATCGCCGACATAGTCCAGACGCATCACATCGTCGACCTCGCCGTCGACGACATCGGTGTTGTCGCAGGCGCCGTTCTCGGTGATGTAGAATTCCGGCAGGTCGTAGCGGCGGTAGAGATCCTCGACCGAGAGCTTCAGGCCCGGCGCATAGATTTCCCAGCCGATATCGGTCTTGACGTCGCTTGCCGGCGGCGCTTCCACCGTCCAGGGGAAATCGCCCTTGCGTTCGGCATCGTCGGTGACACGCTCGGGCTTGTAGTAGTTCAGGCCCCACCAATCGAGTTTCTGGCTGATGAGCTTCAGGTCGCCATCCTCGATGACGGGCATGCGATCGCCGAGCGCTTCGACGAATTCCTTGGGATACTCGCCCTTGAAGACGGGGTCGAAGAAGGCGCCGTTGTGGAACTGATGTGCACGCTCGGCGGCGGCGCGATCGGCCGGGCTGTCGGAGCCGGGAATGATCGAGGCGGCATTGAGCACGAGGCCGACCGGCACATTGGGGGCTTCCGAGCGTATCGCCTCGACGCCGAGCCCGTGGGCCAGGTTCATGTAATGCATGGCGTGAAGGGCGGCCTGCATGTTGCGCTCGCCAGGAGCATGAATGCCGTAGAGGTGGCTCAGCCAGACGATGCACCAGGGCTCGTTGAAGGTGGCGACACTGTCAAGGCGATCCCCCAAGCGGTTCATCACCGTCTTGGCATAGCGCTGATAGGCGTAGGCGGTCGAGCGCGCAGTCCAGCCGCCCTCGCCGGCGAGCAACAGAGGCAGGTCCCAATGGTAGAGCGTCGCGAAGGTCTTGATGCCCCGCGCCTTGCAGCCGTCGACCAACCGGTCGTAAAAATCGAGGCCGGTCTCGTTCACCGGACCCGTGCCGTCGGGGATAATGCGCGGCCAGGCGATCGAGAACCTGTAGGCTTCGACACCCATCTCCTTGATGAGATCGAGGTCCTGCTCCAGGCGATTGTAGTGGTCGCAGGCAACGTCGCCGTTATCGCGATTATGGACGCGGCCGGGCATATTGCAGAAAGCATCCCAGATGGATGGCTTGCGGCCATCGGCCTTGCTGGCGCCTTCGATCTGGAAGGCGGCGGTGGCAACGCCGAAAGTGAAGTCGCCGGGAAAGCGCTCCGCGAGTTTCTTCGGATCGATCATCTGCAAATCCTATCTCTCAGGTTCAGCCGTTTGCGCCGGATTTAGCCAAGCCTGAGTGCAAAGTACAGGCTGGCGGCGAGAAAAACTGCAACGTTGCAGGAGGAAATACAGGGCAGCTGCAACGCCGCTCCCTATCCGGCAACCATCCTCATAACGGCATTGTCAGCAGTCGTGACTTGGCCGTTGAGACCGAGATCCTTACACGGGAAATGGCATGACAAATGTGAAAGGAATCCAATGCTCTCTTCGGTCCATTCGCTGCAGCCTCATCTGCTGAGCCTGTTGCGCATCGTCTCGTCACTTGTACTTTTCAGCTATGGAACACAGAAGATCCTGCATTTTCCGGCCGCGGCAAGCGTGCCGCCCCCGGGCTCGCTCTCCTGGATTGCCGGGCTGCTCGAACTCACCTTCGGCTTCCTGGTCCTGGTGGGATTCCAGACCCGTATCGCAGCCTTCGTGCTCTCGGGCCTGATGGCCTTTGCCTATTTCATCGGGCATGCATCGAAGGGCATCTACCCCGTCCAGAACGGCGGCGTCGCGGCGATCCTGTTCTGCTTCGTGTTTCTTTATCTGGTGGCGGCAGGTGCCGGACCGTTGAGCGTCGACAACCTTCTGAAGCGCGGCCGCACTGCTGCGGCCTGATCAGAAATAAAATAAAAAGCCGAGGCGACTCTACAGCGCCGCGCGTCTTCTCAGACGAGCAAAGGACGCTGTAGCACTTTGAATTGCTGCATAATTTTGTCCTTAAATCGATTCCGATTTAAGGACAAAATTATGCAGTAGACCGCCTCGGCGTTTTTCATTGGGCGACGCCAATGACGCGGATCATTAAATTCAGACCTTGACCCAGGCGCCGTTCTTCTTCGAAGACGCGACGCAGGCTTCGACGAAAGCCACACCCTTCACGCCGTCATCGACCGTCGGGTAGACCACTGCCTTGTCGACGGCCTTGCCCTTCTTGCGGGCGTTGATCGCATGCGCGGCTTCCGTATAGATCGTCGCGAAGGCTTCGAGATAACCTTCCGGATGCCCGGATGGCACACGCGTGACACGGCCGGCAGCCGCCCCTGAACCGGCGCCACCCCGGGTGATCAGCCGCTTCGGCTCCCCGAAAGGCGTGTACCACAAGTAGTTCGGGTCCTTCTGTGTCCATTCGAGCCCGCCCTTGGTGCCGTAGACGCGGACCATCAGGCCGTTCTCGTGGCCGGGCGCCACCTGGCTGCACCAGAGCATGCCCTTTGCCGGTTTCTCCGAGCCCTTCGCCTTGAAGCGCAGCATGACATGGGCGTTGTCGTCCAGCCGGCGGCCGGGAACGAAACTGTCGAGATCGGCGGCGAGGCTGTCGAGCTCGAGACCGGTGATGAAGGCAGCGAGATTATAGGCATGCGTGCCGATATCCCCGGTCGAGCCGCCGACGCCGGACTGCGCCGGATCGGTGCGCCAGGCGGCCTGCTTCTGGCCGGTTTGCTCGACCGCTTCCGTCAGCCAGTCCTGCGGATATTCGGCCTGGACGACGCGGATGTCGCCGAGTTCACCGTTCGCGATCATCTCGCGTGCCTGGCGGACCATCGGATAGCCGGTGTAATTATGCGTCAGCACGAAGAGCGCGCCGCTCTCGTCGGCGATCTTCTTCAGCTTCTTCGCATCGGCAAGGTTGGACGTCAGCGGCTTGTCGCAGATGACGTGGATGCCGCGCTTCAGGAATTCTTTGGCCGCATCGTAATGCACATGGTTCGGCGTGACGATCGCCACCGCCTCAATGCCGTTCTTCAGCTTCGCCTCGCGGATCGCCATCTCGCGATAGCTGGAATAGGTCCGCGACGGATCGAGGCCGAGGTCGCGGCCGGATGCGATCGCCTTTTCGGGCGAAGCCGACAGCGCGCCGGCGATGAGATCGTACTGATCGTCGATGCGTGCCGCGATACGGTGGACCGCGCCGATAAACGCGCCCGCGCCGCCGCCCACCATGCCGAGCCGGATGCGCGGCTCGCGGGTCTGTTCGGATGATGCTTCGATTGCCATTGATTCCTCCTGAATTTTTCTTCCCTTCTCCCCTCGGGGGTTCGAAGGACGGGTTGAGCCCCGTCGCTCAACCCCGGTCGGTGGCCCGGAGGGCCGGATGAGGGGGCCCAGCGACAGATATTGCCTTTCGCTTGTCGCTCAAGGCATTCGTCGCTATCGCTCCTCATCCCCCTCATCTGCCCTGACGGGCATCTTCTCCCCGCTGGGGAGAAGGGAAATGAAAGCCTAAAGCCCCAGCATCCGCCGGTTCGCCGCCTGGTCCGTACCGCTGCCGGCGAAATCGTCGAAGGCTTTCTCGGTGACGCGGATGATATGGGCGGCAACGAATTCGGCGCCTTCGCGGGCACCGTCTTCCGGATGCTTCAGCGCGCATTCCCATTCGACCACGGCCCAGCCATCGAAATTATTCGCCGTCATCTTCGAAAATACCGCGCCGAAATCGACCTGGCCGTCACCGAGAGAACGGAACCGGCCGGCACGTTCGACCCAGCCCTGATAGCCGCCGTAGACGCCCTGGCGCCCGGTCGGATTGAACTCCGCATCCTTGACGTGGAACATCTTGATGCGGTCCTTGTAGATGTCGATGTTGTCGAGATAATCGAGGCACTGCAGGACATAGTGCGAGGGATCGTAGAGCATGTTGGCGCGCGGATGGTTCTTCACGCGCTCGAGGAACATCTCGAAGGTGATGCCGTCATGCAGATCCTCACCCGGATGGATTTCGTAGCAGACGTCGATGCCGTTCTCGTCCGCATGGTTGAGGATCGGCGTCCAGCGGCGGGCGAGTTCGTCGAAGGCAGTCTCGACCAGACCGGCAGGACGCTGCGGCCAGGGATAGATGAAGGGCCAGGCAAGCGCGCCGGAGAAGGTCGCATGCGCCGTAAGCCCGAGGTTCTTGGATGCCGTCAGAGCCATCTTGACCTGCTCGACTGCCCACTCCTGACGCGCCTTCGGATTACCGCGCACCTCCGGTGCCGCAAATCCGTCAAAGGCTTCATCATAGGCCGGATGAACGGCGACGAGCTGGCCTTGCAGATGGGTGGAGAGTTCGGTGATCTCGATGCCGTTTTCGCGAGCCTTGCCGGCGAATTCATCGCAATAGGCCTTGGATGTGGCAGCCTTCTTCAGATCGATCAACTGGCTGGCCCAGGTCGGCACCTGGACGCCCTTGTAACCGATGTCGGACGCCCATTTGGTGATGGCGTCCCACGAATTGAAAGGAGCGGTATCGCCCGCGAACTGGCCAAGGAAAAGGCCGGGGCCCTTGATCGTCTTCATGTCAGATTCCTCCCTGAATATCGACCGTAAACGTTTCTGAAGTGTTGTAACACGCTATTTGGCGGGAGCAAGGCGCCTCCTCGCCCTTGCGTCGAATTTGGCGCGAGGCCAAATGCGATATGGCTGCGAGCTAATCATGATGGGCTTTGGCGGGCAAGAGGTACGTGCAGCATTTTCGGCCAGCCGCTGTAGTGGAACCATAAAAAATGCGCCCATCCTTTCGAATGGGCGCATGTCTCAAATCGATGGATCAGAACGGCGAATCCGGGAAATAGAAGTCCTTGGCATTCTCCTTGGTGACGAGCGTCGCATCGAGAATGTAGCTGCCATGAACCGGAACCTGATCGTAGAGGGCCGCCGCCGTCAGCTCCATTGCCGTGCCGACCATTGCCGGCGGATAGAGAACGTCGACGGGGATCATCTTGTCGCCGTCCATGACCTTCTTGACCATGTCCTTGGAGCCGGCGCCGGCGACGACATACTTGATGTCGGTGCGCTTGGCCTGCTCGATCGCCTGCAGAACGCCGACGGCCATGTCGTCATCCTGGCACCATACGACATCGATCTTCTGGTATTTGGTCAGGTAATCCTGCATGACCTTGAAGGCATCGTCGCGGTTCCAGTTGCCGTACTGGCGGTCGAGAACCTTGACGTTCGAGCCGGCAATGCCCTTGTCGAAGCCATCCTGGCGCTGCTGATCGATCGGGATCGGCAGACCGCGGATGATGACCACTTCGGCGTCCGGCGTCGTGTCCTTGATGTACTTGCCGGCGACTTCGCCGAGAGCCGGGTTGTTGCCGGCGACATAGAGGTCGCGCACGGAATTGTCATTGTTGCTCGGCGCGCGGTCGACGAGGGCGACGAACTTGCCCTTGGCCTTGACTTCCTTGATGGCGTTGACGAGCGGATCCGGGTCCGACGGCAGGATGACGAGAGCGTCGATGCCTTGCGTATCGAGATCCTGCACGGCGTTGGCCTGGCTGGCGGCGTCCGGCGAGGTCTTGACGATGACGTTGAGACCGGGATGCTCGGCCATCAGCAGCTTGGCGACGCGTTCGGCATGGAACACGACGCCCGAGGTCCAGCCGTGGTCGGCGGCCGGAATGGATACGCCGATCGTGAATTTCTTGTCCTGGGCATGAGCGGCGCCGGCGAACGTCACCGCCGCAACCGCCAGGCCCAACATCAATTTACGCATGCTATTTCCTCCCAATAAGGTCAGGGACTTTTCCATACGGGACCGGACGCCCTGTAAGTCCGGTCAATTCATGATTTGGCAGTTCAAGCTTTGCGCACCAGCGAGCGCTGGACGAACATGGCGATGATGATGATCGCACCCTGGATGGCGCCGATCAGATACTCGCTGATGAAATTCGAAAGCAGCATGATGTTGCCGACCAATTCGAGAATGAAGGCGCCGCAGATCGTGCCCCAGACCCTGCCCGCGCCACCCTTCAGCGCCGTGCCGCCGACGACGACGGCGGTGATCGCCTGCAGCTCCCACAGGATACCTGTCGTCGCCGATGTCGAGCCGAGACGGGGAACGTAGAGCAGCACGGCAATGGCGACGCACAATCCCTGGATGACGAAGGCGATCGTCCGCACACGATCGACCGCGATGCCCGAATAGCGGGCGACATCGCTGTTTGATCCGACCGCGACGACGTGGCGCCCATAGCGGGTGCGATAGAGGATGAAGGCAGCAACCGCCGTCACCGCCAGGATCACCACGATCGGCACAGGCACGCCGGCGATATTGCCGAAATAAGCAGGGCGATAGAGCGTCTGGATATCGGCGGAGCGAAGTGTGATCGCGCCGCCCTGCGACAGCCATGTCGTCAGGCCGCGATAGATGCCCATCGTGCCGAGCGTCGCGATGAACGGCTCGATCCTGCCGACCGTCGTGATCAGGCCATTCGCCAAGCCGCAGAGTGCGCCGGCAACCATGGTGAAGACGACCGCGACCACCAGCATCAAAGCCGGATTTTCGACGGCGCCCGAATTCATCAGCAGGATCATCAGGCTGGCGACGAAGGCCACCATCGAGCCCACCGACAGGTCGAGATCTCCCGCTGATATCACGAAGGTCGCACCGACTGCGATGATGGCGATGAAGGCGCTGCGTGTCGCGACATTGGCAAGGTTGGTGATGCCGATGAAATTAGGATTGACCAGGGCTCCGACGATCAGCAGCAGCGCCAGGGCGACGAAGGGCGCGACCGCGCGCAGGTCGACATCCCGCCAGGATCGGCGCCGGATTTCCCTGGTCTCCTCGTTGACACTCATTTCCAAAACCAACCTCCCGTCCCATATTTTCTGGGAATCTTATCTGTCGTCCTGATCGGCAAAGCCCTGCTTCAGCCTTCAGGCAGCTGCCTTCTTCTTGAGCCCGGCGGCGTAACGCATGATCTCCTGCTCGGAAATCTCCTCGCCCTCGAGCACGCCGACGATACGCCCTTCGCGCATCACCGCCACTCTCGTGCAGAGGCCGATGACCTCCGGCATCTCCGACGACACGACGATGATCGACCGGCCGTCCCGGGCGAGCGCCGAGATGAAATGATAGATCTGCTGCTTGGTGCCGACATCGATACCGCGCGTAGGCTCGTCGATGATGATGATCTGAGGTTCGGTCTCCATGACCTTGGCGAGCAGCAGCTTCTGCTGGTTCCCCCCCGACATCCGGCCGGCGACGATATTGCTGTCGCGAACCCTGATATCGAAGCGGCGTTTGGCCTTTGCCATCGCGGCCGCCTCGCTGCCCGGGCTGAGATAACCGTGGCGAGCGTGCCTTCCGAGCGATTGCAGGGTCAGATTGGTCACCATGCCGGAGCGCAGCAAGAGGCCTTTCGACTTGCGGTCCTTGGTCATATAGGCGAGCCCGCAGCGGTTGGCGGCATGGACGTCGCCGGAGGGAACTGTTTCACCCTTGATGACCACCTCGCCATCGAGACGGGTCCGCAACCCGGCGATTGCTTCCATCAGCTCGGTGCGGCCGGAGCCGATCATGCCTGAAAAACCGATAATCTCGCCCTTGCGCACCTCGAAGCTCGCGTCCTTCACATAGCCCGTGGACAACGATGCGACCCTGAGGACAATCTCCTCGTCGACATCAGGCTCGACCTTGGCGGGATAGAGGCTGGAGAGTTCGCGGCCGACCATCAGCTGCGCGATCGATTCGCCGTCCAGAACGGATGTCGGCGAAGTCTTGATCCATTGGCCATCGCGAAGGACGGTGACCCGGTCGGTCAACTCCATCACTTCGTCGAGTTTGTGGGACACGAAGACGAAGCTGGTACCCTGGTCGCGGAGCTTGCGGACCTGCTTGAACAGCATGCTGGTCTCTTCACTCGACAGCACTGCGGTCGGTTCGTCCATGAACACCACCCGCGCATCGCGGCTGATTGCCTTGGCGATTTCGACCATTTGCTTGTCGGCGATGGAAAGCGTGCTGATCAGCGCATTCTCATCGACATGCGAACCGAGGACATCGAGAACCTTGCGTGTCTCCGACCGCATAAATTTGCGGTCGAGCACGCCGAAGCGCGTGACTTCGCGCCCGAGAAAAAGGCTCTCCGTCACGGTCAGATGTTCGGCGAGGTTGAATTCCTGGTGAATGATGACGATACCAAGCGCCTCGGCGGCGCCATTGGGCGGCAGGACGACCGGCTTGCCGTCGAGCAGGATCTCGCCGGAGCTCGGCTGTTCGAACCCGGATAAAACTTTGACAAGCGTTGATTTGCCGGCGCCATTTTCGCCCATCAGCGCGTGGATTTCGCCGGCGCGGAGATCGAAGTTCACGCTGAAGAGGACCTGCACTCCACTGAAGGATTTGCATATGCGCCTGGCGGACAGCACCACGGGTGCGGTGTCGGCAGCTTCCACAGTCATCCGGTCCTCCCAAAGCGGCATCCCACCCGCTCTGGGGCCTTATGTAAACCTTTACATACATCGTGTAAAGGTTTACATCGTTGATTTACACAGATCAGTTGAAGCCTGCCTTTGACCTCTCGACAAGTCTGTGTAGTGTCGCGGCGAAGACAGCCCTAAGGCAGAGCCAAGTGTCGAATTCCACGCCCGCAACCATCGAAGACGTCGCCCGGATCGCCGAGGTCTCCATCGCGACGGTTTCCCGGGCAATCCACATGCCGGAGAAGGTCGCCAATTCCACCCGCCTCAAGGTCAACCAGGCGATCGCCATCACCGGCTATACGACCAACGCCATGGCGCGCAGCCTGAGGCTCGGCCGCTCCAACATGATCCTCGTCGTGGCGCCCGATATCGGTGATCCCAATTTCTCCAACATTCTCGTCGGGCTGGAAAACGAAGCGCGCGCGCACGGCTACGGCATCCTGATCGGCCACACGCAGAACGACGCCCAGCGCGGCCTGGAATATCTGAAATTCTTCAATTCCAACCAGGCGGCCGGGCTGATCCTCTTCACCGGCATCCTGCCCTTCGGGCATCAGACCATGACCGCGCGGCTGCCGCCGAGCGTCGGCGTTTTCGAGCCCGTCTTCAACGGCGGCATTCCCTATGTCGGCGTCGACGACACCGAGGGCGCTCGCAAAGCGGTGGACCTGCTGCTGGCCGAAGGGCATCGCAAGATCGCCTTCATCGGCGATTCGCGCACCCGGCTTGCCTATACCAGGCGCCGCATGGGTTATGACGCCGGTCTCGACGCCGCCGGCATCCCACCCGACACCAGGATCGTGCTCGAAGGCGACGGCACGATCGAAAGCGGGCGGCATGCGGTCGAACAGCTTTTCATGCGCGACACGCTTCCAACTGCCTTCATGTGCGTCAACGACCAGACGGCGATCGGCGTCATGGTCGGGCTTGGCGCGCGAGGTTACGACATTCCGCGGGATTTCTCGGTGACCGGTTTCGACGACGTGCCACAGGCCGTTTTCATATCCCCACCGCTGACCACGATCCGCCAGCCGAGAACGGCGATCGGCAAGCAGGCGATGGCGCTGCTGCTGGAACTTCTGTCCGATGGCCGGCCAACCGAAACGGAAATCCTGCTGCGGCCGGATCTGGTGGTTCGAAACTCCGTCTCGACGCCGTCGCGCAACTGGTCGAAACGTTGACCAATAGAGGCTGAGGGCTTCCTGCCCGCGCGCCCGCCGGAGAGGGTTGCGCCGACGGCCGATGACCGCCGGCGCACTTTATCAAACGTAGCGGTTGACGACGTTCTCCAGCAGTTCCTGCTTGCCCGACCGTGGCTGCGGGTTCACGTCGTGGCTCTCGACATAGTGGGTGATCTCATCCAGCGAGTACTCGCCGCGAAAGAGCTTCTGCGCCTCGGCGGATTCCCAGCCGGCATAACGATCGGCGAGCGGCTGCGACAGAGCCTTGTCCTCGATCATCTTGGCAGCGGCCTTCAGGCCGCGGGCGCAGCAATCCATGCCGCCGATATGGCCGATCAGCAGGTCCGCCGGGTCGAGAGACTGGCGGCGCAGCTTCGAGTCGAAGTTGGTGCCGCCGGTCTTGAAGCCGCCGCCTGCCAGAACATGGTAGTAGGCGAGCGCCATTTCCGGAACATTGTTCGGGAACTGGTCGGTATCCCAGCCGGACTGGTAGTCGTTGCGGTTCATGTCGATCGAGCCGAAGATGCCAAGCGCATTGGCAAGCGCCAACTCGTGCTCGAAGGAGTGGCCGGCAAGGATCGCGTGGCCCTGCTCGATATTGAGCTTCACCTCGTTTTCAAGGCCGTGCTTCTTGAGGAAGCCATAGACGGTTGCGACGTCGTAGTCATACTGATGCTTGGTCGGCTCCTGCGGCTTCGGCTCGATCAGGATCGTGCCCTTGTAGCCGATCTTGTGCTTGTATTCGACGACGAGGTTGAGGAAGCGTCCGAGCTGGTCGAGCTCGCGGCCGATATCGGTGTTGAGCAGCGTCTCGTAACCTTCGCGCCCGCCCCACAGCACGTAGTTTTCGCCGCCGAGCTTCTGCGTGGCGTCGATGCAGGTCTTGACCGTCGCAGCCGCGAAGGCGAAGACGTCGGGATCGGGGTTGGTCGCAGCACCCGACATGTAGCGGCGGTGGGAGAAGAGGTTCGCCGTGCCCCAGAGCAGCTTGGTGCCGGTTGCAGCCTGCTTCTCGGCGAAATAATCGACGATCTCGTTGAGGTTTTTGGTGTTCTCGGCATAATTCTTGCCCTCAGGACGCACGTCGGCATCATGAAAGCAGTAATAGGGCGAGCCGAGCAGCGAGAAGAATTCGAAGGCGACGTCAGCCTTGAGCTTGGCTGCCTTCATCGTGTCTTCGAACCAGGGACGCAGGAAGGTCTGGCCGCCAAAGGGATCGCCGCCGGGCCAGGTGAAAGTGTGCCAATAGGCCACCGCAAAGCGCAGATGGTCTTCCATACGCTTGCCCATGACAATCTCGTCCGGCTGGTAATAGCGGAAGGCCAGCGGATTGGTGCTGTCCGGGCCTTCATATTTTACTTTCTGGATATCGCCGAAAAATCCGGTGCTCATGTTAGGTCTCCTTGGGTTCGTATCTTTTCGAAGTTCAAGATTGTTGGTCTACGCCAGAGGCCCCCTCATCCGCCTGCCGGCACCTTCTCCCCGATGGGGAGAAGAGACTCGCAGCATCGCCTCTTTTCCCTTCTCCCCTCGGGGAGAAGGTGGCCCGAAGGGTCGGATGAGGGGGCCGCCGGCTCGAACTCTCAATGCGCCAGCGACTTGATCGCCGGGTAGAGCGCACGGTAGCGCTTGTAAGCATCCTCATAAGCGGCGCTCAGTGCGGACACCGGCTCGATCGTGCCCGCCGTCACCGGCGGCGTGCAGACGGCAATCGGATCCGCGCCCGTTGCCGCGATCAGGCCGAGGCGGGCAGCGCCGAAGGCCGCGCCGAAATCGCCGTCGGCCGGCAGGTCGACGGGAACGCCGAGCGCGGTTGCGATCGAGGCCAGCCAATAGCGCGAGCGCGAACCGCCGCCGATTGCCGTGACACGGGAGATGCCGGTGCCGGCCGAACGCAGGGCTTCGAGATTATCGCGAATGGCGAAGGCGACGCCTTCGAGCACCGCTTGAGTGAGAACGACACGGCTGCTTTCATGTTCAAGGCCGATGAAGGCGCCGCGGATGACGGCATCATTGTGCGGCGTGCGTTCGCCGGAGAGATAGGGCAGAAAAGTGACGCCGGTAGGCGCCTTCAGCGTCTCGCCGAGTTCGCCGGTGAGATCGGCGGCCGACTTGCCGGTCACGCCGGAATGCCAGTTGAGCGCATCGGTGGCCGATAGGATGACGCCCATCTGGTGCCAAGTGTTCGGCAGCGCGTGGCAGAAGGCATGCACGGCGCTTTCCGGCTTCGGCAGATAGGAACCGTTGGCGGCAAAAAGCACGCCTGATGTGCCGAGCGAGACGAAGGCGGCGCTATCGCTGACCGTACCCATGCCGCAGGCCGAGGCCGCATTGTCACCGGCACCGCCGGCAACGACGACATCACCTGATATACCCCATTGCGCCGCCAGTTCGGACCGCAGCTTACCGGCCTGCTCGGTGCCTTCGACGAGCGCCGGCATCTGCTCCTCGGAAAGGTTGGTGGCGGCGAGCAATTCGGACGACCAGGCGCGCTTGCCGGTATCGAGCCAGGAGGTGCCGGCCGAATCCGACATTTCCGAAATATAGTCCCCGGTCAGCCAGAGACGCAGATAATCCTTCGGCAACAGCACCTTGGCAATTTTGGCGAAGACATCGGGTTCGTGCTTCTCGACCCAGGCGAGCTTCGGCGCCGTGAAACCGGGGAAGACGATGTTGCCGGTGAGCGCGCGGAAACGCGGATCGGCATCGAGTGCCGCAGCCTCGACATAGCTGCGCGTGTCGTTCCAGAGGATGCAGGGGCGCAGGACCGTGTCAGCGGCATCGATCAGCGTCGCGCCGTGCATTTGGCCGGAGAGGCCGATGCCCTTGACCGCCGCCAACTCCTTCGGATGTTTTGCCTTGAGGCCGGCGACAGCCTCCTCCGAGGCGCGCACCCAGTGGGACGGCTCCTGCTCCGACCAGCCGGAATGCGGACGCGAGACGTCGAGCGAACCATTGGCCGAGCCGACGATCTTCTGATCACCGTCGATCAGCATCGCCTTGACGCCGGAGGTTCCGAGATCGAGACCGAGATACATGGGGTATTCTCCTTTGCCGTTACGGCAGATTGTCTTTCAGGAATATGTCGAGGCGGATGCGCTCCTGCGCTTCGATGACGGCAATTCCGTCCGCCTTGGCTTTCAGCACCCGGATCGCGCTGCGCACCTCATGGCCGGCATCCTGGTTGAGGATTGCATCGATCGTGTTGTCGATGAGTGCTGCGCGCGTATGGGCGGTCAGTTCGTGGGCAATCACGGTCAGCACGCGGTCGACGGCCTTCTCCTTCAACGCTCGGATCAGGCCGCGATTGCCGGCGCCGAGGCTGTAGACGCCGATGATGCTGGCATGTCTGGAGAGCGCGTCGGCGACGAGCATATGGGCGACCTCGGGGTCGTCGCGGCCTTCGAGAACCGGCAGGATCGCCAGATGAGGAAATTCCTCGGCCATGACTGTGCTAAAACCCTCCAGCCGCTCGCGATGGTCACGCACCAGCATGGAGCCGGCGAGCACGGCGATCTCGCCCTTTCGCGGCCCGAGGAATCGCCCGAGCAGCCGGGCGGCTGTGCGGCCGGCGGCGATATTGTCGACGCCGGCATAGTGATGGCGGAGCGACCCCGTGAGATCGGAAACCAGGGTGACGATGGGAAAGCGCCCGCGCACCAGCCTGTCGACGGCGGCGCGCACGTCAGGCGCATCGGTCGCAACCAGCGCGATGCCGCAGGGCTTGTCGCGGGAAAGCTCTTCGAGCACGGAGACGAGGGCGGCCGGATCGAAGGCCGGCACCTCGATGGTGCGGATATTGGTGCGCTCAGCCGACGATCGGAGGACTGCCTCGCGGATCTCTGCATTGAGCCCGTGCATGAAGGAATTGTCGCTGGCCGGCAGGATGAAGACCAGCGGATAGGTGCGCCCCTTGGCAAGATTGGCGGCGGCGACATCTCTGACATAACCGAGCTCACGGATCGCGGTCTCGACCTTTTCCCGCGTGACGTGGCGCACACCGGGACGCTGGTTGAGAACCCGGTCGACAGTCGCCAGACTGACACCGGCGGCGGCGGCGATATCGTGAACGGTTGGCCTCATCATTCCTCCTGACGAGACCATTAGCGCCAATTTTGATGTACGTAAATCAAAAAATCCAGCGAGCCGATTCCCGCGTCATTTCTCGGCATTGCCTATCCGATTCGGACTGATCCAGCCGACGATCATCCGCCTGATGACACAGCGGCCGGAAAACAGCAACAAAAAGGCCCTCCGAAGAGGGCCTTTTCAAGGGGCGGCAGGCCGGAGGTCAGTGGCCGCCACCGCCTCCCCCGCCTTGCGGCGCGGGTTTCTTGATCATGGCGACACCGAGGATCATGGCAAGGAAGAGCGCGGTCAGGATCAGGAACACATCGCTGAAGGAAAGAATGATCGCCTGTTTGGTGGCAAGGCCGACCATCTGCTTGATCGCAACCGAGGCGCCGTCCATGCCGTACGTGTTGAAATTGGCGGCCATGTTGTTCATTTGGTCGATCGCCGCCGGATTTCCCCAGTCCATATTCTCCCGCAGCCGCTCGTAGTGCACGTCCTGCCGGTTGGTGAGCACGGTATTGATGACGGCAAGGCCGACGGCGCCGCCGAGATTTCTGGTCAGGTTGAACAGGCCGGATGCGCCGCGGATGCGCGAGGGCGGCATCGTGCCGAGCGCGATGTTGTTGATCGGCACCATGCACATCATCAGCCCGAAGCCGCGCAGGATCTGCGGGATGAAGAGTTCGTAGAAATCCCAATCCGCTGTCAGATGCATCATGATGAAAGTGCCGGCGGCGAAGCTGACGAAGCCGATCACCATCATCAGGCGCAGGTCCATCTTGGTCGACAGCCGTCCGGCGATCGGCGCGGTGAGAAACATCGCAAGTCCGGAGACGAACATCGTCTCACCGATCATCAATGAGTCATAGCCACGGATGCGCCCGAGATAGACCGGGTAGATATAGGTGAGGCCATAGAGGCCGATGCCCATGACGAAGGAAAACACCGAACCGAAAGAGAAGTTTCGGTTCGCAAAGGCCTTGAGGTCAACGACCGGGAAATCCACCGTGAAGGCGCGATAGAAGAAGACGATGGCTGCAGCGCCGGAAGCGACGGCCGCTATGGTGATGTAGCTGTCGTTGAACCAGTCGTTGGAATTGCCCTCTTCGAGCACATATTCAAGGCCGCCGAGGAAGACGCCCATCGAGATCAGCCCCCACCAGTCGAACTTCTTGAAGAGCGACAGTTCCGGCTTATCGAAATCGATGAAGTTCCAGGTGACGATCGTGACGATGATGCCCGGAATGATATTGACGAGGAACAACCAGTGCCAGGAAAAGGCGTGGCTGAGATAGCCGCCGACGGTCGGGCCGATGGTCGGCGCCAGCGTGGCGATCAAACCGATGATCGGCGAGACGATGCTGCGCTTCGACGGCGGGAAGATGGTGAAGGCGGCCGCGAAGACCGACGGGATCATGCCGCCGCCGATGAAGCCCTGAATGACCCGGTAGACGATCATCTGGTCGATATTGGTCGCCGTCGCCGCAAGCGCGCTCGCCATGGTGAAGCCGGCAGCCGAGATCGCGAAAAGATAGCGCGTCGAGATGATGCGCGCCAACGTGCCAGAAAGCGGGATCATGATCACTTCGGCGATCAGGTAGGACGTCTGCACCCAGCCGATCTCGTCGCTGCCGGCCGAAAGGCCGGCCTGGATCTCCGCAAGCGAGGCCGAGACGATCTGGATGTCGAGGATCGACATGAACATGCCGAGCACCATCGCGAAGAAGGCGATGAGCTTCTTCGGATCCATGCGCTCGTCGGCATGGGCGGGTGCCGCCGGAATCGTTCCTGCCGTTGCTGTCGCGCTCCCGGCCATCAGATCACCTCTGCCTTTCCTGAAGGCTTACTTGCTCGGCGCCGTACGGGTGTCGACGTCGACGACGACGCTCAGCCCCGCGCGCAGACGGCCGCTGTCGAGCGCATCCTGCGGCAGCGCGATCCGCACCGGCACGCGCTGGATCACCTTGGTGAAGTTGCCCGTGGCGTTTTCCGGCGGCAGCAGCGAAAAGACCGAGCCGGAAGCCGGCGAGATCGATTCGACGGTGCCGACGATCGGATGGTCGTCATAGGCATCGACATGGACGTTGACCTTCGAGCCCGGGACCAGATGCTGGATCTGCGTTTCCTTGAAATTGGCGTCGATATAGAGTTGGCGCACCGGAACGAGCGCCATCAGGCGCTGGCCGGGAGAGACGAGGTCGCCTTCCTGGACGGAGCGGTTGCCGACAATGCCGTCATAAGGCGCCTTGAGTACGGTGAAGGAAAGGTCGCGGACGGCCTTGTCGCGCGAGATCTCAAGCGAACGGACCGAGCCTTCGGCTTCCTTGCGCTGGGCCTGGAGGATGGTGATGTTGGCCTGTGCGGCGGTGATGTTGGCGTCGCCGCCGGCAAGATTGGCCTTGGCCTGGTCGAGGGCGATATTGGCATTGTCGAGATCGGCGGCGGTGCCGACCGACTTCGCCTGAAGGTCGCTCTGGCGCTTCTGGCTGATTTCGGCACCGCGAACGGCCGCTTCGAGTGCCACCTTCTGCGCCTGCGCCTGCACGAGGCTCGCATTCGCGCCTTCGATCTGCGCGTCGATACGCTGCAGAGAAAGCTGTTCGGTGACGATTTGGGCCTGGGCCAAGTCGAGGGCGTTCTGATAGTCGCCGTTATCAAGCGTGACAAGCACGTCGCCCGCTTTGACTTCCTGGTTGGCGACAACGTTCACCTTCGCGACGTAGCCCGTGACCTTTGGCGAAATCGTTGCGATATCGCCTTCGATATAGGCGTCGTCGGTCGACACCATGAAGCGGCCGTTCGTCCACCATTCGTAACCGTACCAGCCGCCGCCTGCGAGAAGGGCGATCACGACGATCGGCAGCACAAGGCTGCGGCGCTTCTTCGCAGCCGCGGGTGCAGCGACCGAAGCCGGCGCCGACTGCGCGGGAGCTGAAGGCACTTCGCGGGCTTCCGCCGTCGAAGCTTCTACGGCCGCGACCTCGGCCTTTGCCTCTTCGGTCTCGGCGTTTTCGCTGACGATACGCGCGACGTTGCTCTTCTGGTTGCTCGACATAGCCACTTACCAATCTGGAGTAAATAATCGAACTGAACGGTTCGGTTCAGTTGACTTAAACCTGTTTTATCGTCATATCAAGGTGCACAGAACCAATCGGTTCGATTTCTTTTAAAGAACATACGAAACCGTCAACACGGTTAAGAGGACATGACGCTGAAACCCGACAACGCCGCCCTATTCAGTCCTCCCGCTGCCGGAGGCCGATTTGCCGCAGGCGAAGATCCGGCCAAGCGCCAGCAGATCCTCGCCGGCGCCAAGCGCGTCTTCATGAAGATGGGTTTCGACGCCGCCAGCATGAACGACGTGACCCGTGAGGCCGGTGTCTCCAAGGGAACGCTTTACGTCTATTTCACCAACAAGGAAGAGCTGTTTTCGGCAATGATCGAGACCGAGCGCGCCGCCTTCGTGGCGGCCGTGCGCACGGCGCTTGCCGAACATGACGATCCCGAAGCCGGCTTGTACGAATTCGGGATAAGCTTCGTTACCCATATGACCGATGAAAAGGTCATCAGCGCGATGCGCACCGTGCTCGGCGTTCGAGACCGCATGCCTGTGCTCTGTCAGCGCTTCTTCAAGGGGCCGGTCAATCTGCGCACCATCATGCGCGATTTCCTGGAACGCCATATCGCCGAAGGCACACTCGAGATCGATGACATCGATCTCGCGGCCGGTCAGTTTCTCGATCTTGCCAGCGGCAGTTTCTTTAAGCTTCGCCTGTTCGGCAGCATGGAAGAGCCGCCGCCGCGTGACGAAATCGAGCGCGTCATCCGCGGCGCGATCCGGGTCTTCATGGCCGCCTACGGCGCGCGCCGGCACGAGACCGTCCGACCGCATCCTTGACCGCCGCGCTCCATCGGCCAAAATCCCGCAATAGCGATCAAATCCGGCTGCCGGTTTTTCTCTAAGGAAGAAGCTGCAACCAGGAGAATGAGGATGAGCGCCGTCGGACGGGCGATCTGGTTCATCGAGAGCCATTTCGAAAGCGATATATCGCTGGAAGAGATATCGGAAGCAGCCGGATTGTCGCGCTACCATCTGTCGCGCGTCTTTGGGCTCGTCACCGGTCACTCGATCAGCGGCTATATAAGAGGGCGGCGCCTCAGCCGCGCCGTGCCGGCGTTGGTCGGCGGTTCATCCACCATTCTCGAGGTTGCGCTTTGCGCGGGCTACGGCTCGCACGAGGCCTTCACCCGTGCCTTCCGCGACCAGTTCGGCATGACGCCCGATGCGGTGCGCAGACAGGGGCACGCCCGTAACCTTGTCTTGCTGGAGCCGATCAGAATGGACCCCGCCCACCTCAACGACCTTGAACCGCCCCGTTTCGAAACCCTCCAACCGATGCTGTTTGCCGGCTTGCAGGAGACCTATCCCTATGGCGGCAATGCCGCCATTCCCTCTCTCTGGCAGAAATTCAACGCCCATTTCGGTCATATCTCCGGCCAGAAAGGCAATGTCGCCTACGGCATCTGTACGCATATCGACGGTGAAGCGGAGAAATTCCGCTATATGGCCGCGGTCGAAATTTCCGATGCCGGCGATCTGCCGGCGGATTTCGCAACGCTCAAGCTTCCGGGCCAGCGCTATGTCGTCTTTGTCCATCGCGGCCATGTCTCCGGCATTCCGGCGACCATGAACCGGATATTTGGCGCATGGTGGCCAACCTCAGGCCTGGAGCACGGCGAGACACCCGACATGTTCGAACGCTACGACGAGCGCTTCGACCCCTATACCGGCATGGGCATCACCGAAATCTGGTTGCCGGTCAGAGCATGATGCCGGAAAGCGTCAACGGTTTTCGGACGACATCATGCTCTAACTCTTTAATTTAGAACAGGATTCAAATTTAAGGCCGACCCGACCTCAAATCATCCTGTTCTAGGGAATAAAAGTCACATCGATTTCGTATACCCCCTTGCGGCGCTTGCCTGAGAGGCCGGCAACATTACATTGCGAGCGTCAATACTCACGTGACGCAAAGGGGATATATGCTGATGCAGGAAATCATGACGCTCATTCAGGATCCGGCCGCCTGGGTGGCGCTCATCACGCTGGTGGTGATGGAAGTCGTTCTCGGGATCGACAACCTGATCTTCATTTCCATTCTCACCAACAAACTGCCGCCCGAGCACCGGGAGAAGGCCCGCAAGATCGGTATCGGTCTTGCGCTCGTCATGCGTCTCGTCCTGCTCGGCACCATCGCCTGGATCGTGCAACTGACCGAACCGCTGTTTGAAGCCTTCGGCCACGGCTTCTCCTGGAAGGATCTGATCCTGATTGCCGGCGGTCTGTTCCTCGTCTGGAAGGCCACCAAGGAAATCCACCACAGCGTCGATCCGGAAGATCACGGCGAGGACTTCATCGCAAGTTCGGCCACGACAGGTTTTGCATCGGCCATCGGCCAGATCCTGCTGCTCGATCTCGTCTTCTCCGTCGACAGCATCATCACCGCCGTCGGCATGACGCCGCATCTGCCGATCATGGTAGTCGCCGTCGTCGCCGCCGTCACCGTCATGCTGGTCGCCGCAACGCCGCTTGCCAACTTCATCGAGCGGAATCCGACGATCGTCATGCTGGCGCTCGCCTTCCTGCTGATGATCGGTACGACGCTGATCGCCGAAGGCATGGGCTTCCATGTGCCGAAGGGCTACGTCTACGCCGCCATGGCCTTCTCGGCGCTGGTCGAGGTGCTGAACATGTTCGCGCGCAACGCCCGCAAGCGGAAACGAGGCGGCGCTCATTGAGGCTGGGGTTGAGAGGGCGCGTCCCAACGGCGCGTCCTCCCTCATCGCCATCAAGCCCTTGCAGGCGTGGTTTTTCTTGACGCGCCCGGTTGAATATGGCCTAAGGCCAGCCGAACGGACGATCGGCGGATGGTGCGGGCGCATGCCCTTTCCCGGCCGGTTTGCCGAAGATATCTGCATCCTTCCGGCCGAACGTCGCTTTCCCCGTGAAAGCCGTCCGGCATTATTGACGGGCACACACAATGACAGTTTCCGGGACAGCCACCGGCGTCCGCGTCCGCATCGCTCCCTCGCCGACCGGCGAGCCGCATGTCGGCACCGCTTACATCGCTCTCTTCAACTACCTTTTCGCCAAGAAGCACGGCGGCGAGTTCATCCTGCGCATCGAGGATACCGATGCGACGCGCTCGACCCCGGAATTCGAAACGAAGGTGTTGGACGCACTGAAATGGTGCGGGCTGGAATGGAAGGAAGGCCCAGATATCGGCGGCCCCTACGGCCCCTATCGCCAGTCCGATCGCAAGCCGATGTACCAGCCCTATGCACAGGAGCTGCTGGACAAGGGCCATGCCTTCCGCTGTTTCTGCACGCCCGCGCGGCTGGAACAGATGCGCGAAACCCAGCGCGCCGCCGGCAAGCCACCAAAATATGACGGCCTCTGCCTGAATCTTGCGGCCGAGGAAGTCACCTCGCGCATGGCCGCCGGCGAGACGACCGTCATCCGCATGAAGATCCCGGCCGAAGGCTCCTGCGACTTTACCGACGGCGTCTATGGCGACGTCAGCATCCCGTGGGATTCCGTCGACATGCAGGTGCTCGTCAAGGCCGACGGCATGCCGACCTATCACATGGCCAACGTCATCGACGACCATCTGATGAAGATCACTCATGTGGCGCGCGGCGAGGAGTGGCTGGCTTCGGTGCCGAAGCACATCCTGCTCTATCGCTATTTCGGCTGGGATCAGCCGGTCTTCATGCATCTGTCGCTGATGCGCAATGCCGACAAGTCGAAGCTGTCGAAGCGCAAGAACCCAACCTCGATCTCCTATTACTCCGCGCTCGGCTATATCCCGGAAGCGCTGATGAACTTCCTCGGCCTGTTCTTCATCCAGATTGCCGAAGGCGAAGAGCTGCTTGATATCAACAAGCTCTCCGAGAAGTTCGATCCGGAGAACCTCTCCAAGGCCGGCGCTATCTTCGACATTCAGAAGCTCGACTGGCTGAACGGCCGCTGGATCCGCGAGAAGCTCTCCGAAGAAGAATTCCAGGCACGCGTGCTGACCTGGGCGATGGAAAACGACCGCCTGAAGGAAGGTCTGCGCCTGTCGCAGACGCGCATTTCCAAGCTCGGCGAACTGCCCGATCTCGCCGGCTTCCTGCTGAAGTCCGATCTTGGCCTGCAGCCTTCCGACTTCGCCAAGATCAAGTCGCCGCCGGAAGAGATCCTGGAGATCCTCAACACCGTTCAGCCGGATCTCGAAAAGATCCTGGAATGGAATGTCGAGACGATCGAGGCGGAGCTGCGCGCGATCGCCGACCGCATGGGCAAGAAGCTGAAGGTCGTGGTCTCGCCGCTCTTCGTCGCCGTGTCCGGCTCGTCGCGCTCGCTGCCGCTCTTCGATTCCATGGCAATCCTCGGCCGGTCCGTTGTGCGTCAGCGCCTGAAGCTCGCCTCGCAGGCGGTCGCCGCCCTCGTCGGCTCTAAGTAAGAACAGTCAGAGGATTTCGACAGTGGCTGACAATAAGACCGAAAACACCCTTTCCTCCGACGCAACGGAAGTGCGTGCCCAGAAGCTGAAGCTGCTGCGCGAGCAGATCGGCGAGGTCTATCCGGCGCATTTCCACCGCACGATGACCAATGCCGAGCTCATCGCGAAATATGAGAACCTGGAACCTGACGTCGAGACGCAGGATGTCGTCACCGTCGCCGGCCGCGTCTACTCGTCGCGTAATTCCGGCATGTTCATGGACATCCACGATGCCGGCGGCAAGATCCAGATTTTCAGTCACAAGGACACGACCCCGGAAGAAGCCCGGGCGCTTCTGCCGATGATCGACATCGGCGACATCATCGGCGTCACCGGCATCGTACGCCGCACCAAGCGCGGCGAGCTGACGATCAATGCGCAGACGATTACCATGCTGACCAAGTCGCTGCTGCCGATGCCCGAGAAGTGGCACGGTCTCTCCGATATCGAGCTGCGTTATCGCAAGCGCCATCTCGATATCATGACCAACGAAGATTCGAAGCTGCGCTTCCAGCAGCGCTCGAAGATTGTTTCAGGCATCCGCCGCTTCATGGAAAATGACGGCTTCATGGAAGTCGAGACGCCGATGCTGCATTCGGTCTATGGCGGCGCCACTGCCGAGCCGTTCAAGACGCATCACAACACGCTGAAGCTCGATATGTACCTGCGCATCGCGCCGGAACTGTTCCTGAAGCGCACGCTGGTTTCGGCCCTCACCGACAAGGTCTTCGAAATCAACCGGAACTTTCGCAACGAAGGCGTCTCGACGCGGCACAATCCCGAATTCACGATGATGGAATGTTACTGGGCCTATGCCGACTACGAGGATATGATGGACCTCGTCGAGCGGCTGTTCGAGAGCTTGGCGCTCTCCATTCACGGCACCACGGAATTCGATTTCGTCGACAAGCGCATCTCCTTCAAGGGACCGTTCAAGCGTGTGCCGATGCCGGATGCCGTCAAGGAAGCGACCGGCATCGACTTCCGCGCCATCAAGACCGATGAAGAGGCGCGCGTTGCCGCCAAGGCTGCCGGCTTCGCGGTCGAGAAGGATTGGACCTGGGGCGAATGCCTCGCCTTCATCTTCGAGGAAAAGGTTGAAGCCACACTGATCCAACCCTCACACGTCACGCATTTCCCGAAGGACATCTCGCCCTTCGCCAAGGAAGTGCCGGGCGAGCCGCGCCTCGTCGAGCGCTTTGAGACCTATTGCAATGCCTGGGAACTCGGCAACGCCTTTTCGGAACTCAACGATCCCGAAGAGCAGCGCCGCCGAATGGTCGAGCAGCTCGAACAGGCGCATGCCCGCGGCGAAAAGGAAAAGCAGCTGGACGAGGAATTCCTCGACGCGATCGACCAGGGCATGCCGCCGGCAGGTGGCCTCGGCATCGGCGTCGACCGTCTCATTATGCTTCTGACCAATGCACCGTCGATCCGCGACGTCATCCTCTTCCCGGCCCGCCGCAGCAAGGCCGACTGAGAACCACATTCTTTAAATGAAAAAACGGAGCGCCCGAAAGGACGCTCCGTTTTGTTTTAAGCAGACTGGTGAAAAAACCAAGCCGATGGACCAAGACACAGTGGTTTGGTCGATCACGGAATGACGTTATTTCGTTGGTTTTTGTTATGACCGAGTTCGTCGTCACACTCAGATCATGTAACCGCCGGTGACCTCGATCGTCTGCGCATTGATCCATGCGCCGTCGTCCGACGCGAGCATGGCGATGACGCGGCCGACGTCCTCGGCTTCGCCGATACGGCCGAGAGCCGTCTGTGAGGCGAGCAACGCGGCGAACTCCGGGTTCTTGTCCAGCGCAGCGTCGGCAAGATTGGTGCGGGTAGGACCGGGCGAGATGGCATTGGCGCGGATCCTGCGATCGCCGAACTCCTTCGCCTGATAGCGGGTCAACGTCTCAAGTCCGGACTTGAGGGCTGCATAGGGCGCGACACCTGCTGTTGCGACGCGAACGGAAGCGCTCGTTACATTGAGGATCACGCCGCCATCAACCATCAGCGGCAGCAAGGCCTGCGTCAGGAAGAACGGCCCTTTCAGGTGGACATTCATCAGAGCGTCGAACTGGTCCGTCGTCACCGTCTCCATGAGATTGAACATGCCGAAACCGGCATTGTTGACGAGGCAGTCAAACGTATTCTGGCCCCAATAAGTGGAAAGCAGCCGTTTCACCTCCGCCACGAAGGCCGGAAAGCTGTCGGCATTACCGACATCGAGGGCAAGCGCAACGGCCTGACCACCGTCTGCCTTGATCGCGGCGATGACTTCATCCGCACCTGGCCTGTGGCTGTTATAGGTGAGAATGACACCCATGCCGCGCCTTGCGCATTCCTGCGCTGCCGATTGACCAATGCCACGGCTGCCGCCGGTAATGATTGCGATTTTCATTTCTGTCTCCTTTGCTTCGGTGGCCGGAAGCTATGGGAAACAGCCGGCCTGCACTCCGCCGGAAACTGCCTCGTTCTTGCCTATTCCTGCTTTTGCCTTGCGCCGTGTCACTTGCTGGGTCAGGATTTCGCCATGCAAACAATGCTCGAAGAGATGCGCCGCTTGACGGCCCACGCTGAAAACCGCCCGACGGAAACCGGCATACCCGGCATACTGATGGTCAAGGGGGAGATTCCCGAACACAAGCTCGGCGCCGTTTATGAGCCGATGGTCAACCTGATCCTTGATGGCAGCAAGACGCTGACGATCGCCGGACAGGACTATTATTACGATCCAGCGAGCTACTTCGTGATATCGATCGATGTGCCGGCGACGGGCATGGTGCAGCAGGCAGGTCCCGACCGGCCCTATATCGGCGTCAGCCTATCGCTCGATCCGGCAAGGGTCGCAGCGCTTCTCCTGGATCTTCCGCCGCAATCCTATCAGGAGGGACAAAGCGGTGGCTATTCCGTCTGTCGCATGACGCCGGAACTTCTGGGTGCCTGGCTGAGGATGCTGCAACTCATGGAGCGCCCGCAGGATATCCCTGCCCTTGCCCCGGCCTACGAACGCGAAATCCTCTATCGCGTGCTGCAGGGACCGCAGGGCTGGATGCTACGCGATATCGCAGCACCCAATAGCGCCCTGTCGCGGATACGGCTCGCCATCCGCTGGGTTCGCGAGCACTACGCCGAAGCGGTCGAGGTCGAAAAACTTGCTGCCCTCACCTCCATGAGCGTCTCGGCTTTTCATCGCCATTTCAAGGCTGTGACGGCGATGAGCCCGATCCAGTTCCAGAAGCGTATCCGCCTGCTGCAGGCCCGCCAGCTTCTGATTTCTCAATCAGGAAACGCCTCCTCGGTCGCCTATTCCGTGGGCTACGAGAGCGCCTCGCAATTCACCAGGGAATATGCACGCTTCTTCGGCCAGCCGCCGGCGCGTGACGCCTCGCTGATAAGGGAAAGTATCAGGCCTGCCGCCTGATGTTTTTCGGGTTTAGTGCCCGCTCTTGGCGGGCGGCGCCTCTTCGGGAGCGGCTTTTGCTGGAGTGGCTGCATCCTTGGGCGCTGCGCCGTGTCCGCCGGCTGCCTTGCCCTCACCCTTTGTGGAAGCAACCGCGACCGGGTCGACGCAATCCTCGGGATCCTTGAAAGCGGCGCTGATCATGGCGATCTCGTCGAACGGCATCTCTATCCGCTCACCGAAGAACAGCCCGCTTTCGCTGGCCTTGCCGTCGTAGTAGCGCGCTGTATAAGACTTGTCGTCGAGGCCCGGAACGGCCTTGTCGGGATGCGGGATATAGACGACATCGGCGCCGATCGCCCGACCGCGAATATCGGCCCGCAACGTCGGTCCGTTTTCGTCGAGCACCACCACCTGCACCAGATCGGGCTTCTGCGCGGCATAAACCGCCTGGGCGACACGAAGCGCGGTCTTGACCCGCGTCATCCCGTCGGTCGGTTCGGTCTTGATGTATTTGCGCACCCAGACACGATCCTGCTTGCGGATCGTCACCAGGTTGACGTCGCTGCATTCGAGCCCGTAGCCACCACCAGTTGCACCGATCAGCCTGTCCTTGCCGACATAAACCGCCGCACCGCCGGACACGCCCATGAGAAGAGCGACTCCGCCAATGATGATTGCCAATTTCCGGGAAGGCCGGAATATGCGCAGTAAGGCCTTCACGCCAACTGCTCCGCCATCTGAAACTCCAACGCAGGACAAGTGCTGAGAACGCTAAGGAAATGACGTTTCCGAAAGTTTAAGTGGGCATGCGAAGCCCGCTCCATTTTAGGAAAATACCAAAAAAGGTCCGCTTTTTTGGGCCGCTTGCCACGGCCCGTTCCGCCATGCTCTAAAACCCCATGGCCTTCACGCTTCGCCAGGTTCAATATTTTGTCGCCGTCGCTGAACAGGGTTCGGTGACGCGAGCCGCACAGAACCTTTCGATCTCGCAATCCTCGGTGACGGAAGCGCTGAAGGAGCTCGAAACCGACCTCGGCGTCGAGCTGTTCGAACGCCATCCGCGCGGCCTGACGATCACCCATAACGGACACCAGTTCCTGCGTCATGCGACGAAGATCCTGGCCTCCGTCTCCGATGCACGGACCAGCTTTTCCGGCCAGCAAAGCGCTCTCTCCGGCACGCTGAACATCGGCGTCACTTCGCTGGTCGCCGGCTACGTCCTCTCCGACCTCCTGGCGCGATACCGGCGCGCCTGTCCTGGTATCGAGGTCAGCGCCATCGAGGATAATGGTGGTTACCTCGAACATCTCCTGGTCGGCGGCGAACTGGATGTCGCCGTGATGGTGATATCAAACCTGCGCGACCGCATGGCGCTGCAGGCGGAAATCCTCGAAACCTCGCCCTATCGACTATGGCTGCCGATGGGCCATCCGCTGGTGTCGGCCGATATCATCTCGGTCGCCGACATCGCCCGCGAACCGCTAATCATGCTGACGGTCGACGAAATCGAGGAGAATACCGGCAAGCTGCTCTCAGCCCTCGGCGCCCGCCCGCATGTCGCCTTCCGCACCCGTTCGGTGGAGGCGGTGCGCAGCCTGGTTGCAACAGGCGCCGGCGTGGCCCTGCTTCCCGATCTCGTCTACCGACCATGGTCGCTGGAAGGCGACCGCATCGAGAGCCGCGACGTCTCCGGTTCGCTGCCGGTCGTCCAGGTCGGCATGGTCTGGCGTAAGGGCTCCAGCCTGCCGCAGGCGGCCCGCGATTTCGTCGGCATCGCCGAAAGCTTGCGCTCCGGGCGTATCCGCTGATATCGGAATTTCCGATACCGCCTTTCTGATAAATGAATTTGCGAAAGCGGCTTTTTCGCGTCACCTTTTCATCCGGGAACAAACCGCCACAGAAGTGGCAAACCGGGAGACGGATGATGACGAATCTGTTGAAATCCTGCACGGCAGCGCTCGCCTGCCTGAGCTTCGCGACGCAGGGAATCGCCGCCGAACCGCTGAAGGCCTTGGGCAAGGGCGAAGGTGCGGTCAGCATCGTCGCCTGGGCCGGCTATATCGAACGCGGCGAAACCGACAAGAACTACGATTGGGTCACCGATTTCGAAAAGGAGACCGGCTGCAAGGTATCCGTCAAGACCGCCGCCACCTCCGATGAAATGGTGTCGCTGATGAACGAAGGCGGCTTCGATCTCGTCACGGCATCGGGCGATGCCTCGCTCCGCCTCATCGCCGGCAAGCGTGTCCAGCCGATCAACACCGATCTGATCCCGAGCTTCAAGACCGTCGACGAGCGCCTGCAGAACGGCCCGTGGTATACAGTCGGCGACGTGCATTACGGCGTGCCCTATCTCTGGGGGCCGAACGTGCTGATGTACAATACCGATGCCTTCAAGGACAAGGCGCCGACCAGCTGGAACGTCGTCTTCGAGGAGCAGACACTGCCCGACGGCAAATCGAACAAGGGTCGCGTCCAGGCCTATGACGGCGCGATCTACGTCGCCGATGCTGCCATGTATCTGATGGCCCACAAGCCGGATCTCGGCATCAAGGATCCCTACGAACTGACAGAGGACCAGTACAAGGCTGCCCTCGACCTGTTGCGCGGCCAGCGCAAGCTCGTCTCCCGCTACTGGCACGATGCGATGATCCAGATCGACGACTTCAAGAACGAAGGCGTCGTCGCCTCCGGCTCCTGGCCTTTTCAGGTGAACCTGCTGCAGGCCGACAAGCAGAAGATCGCCTCCACTTTCCCGGATGAAGGCGTCACCGGCTGGGCCGACACCACCATGCTGCACGCCGACAGCGAACATCCGAACTGCGCCTATATGTGGATGGAGCATTCGCTGAAGGCCAAGGTCCAGGGTGACGCCGCCGCCTGGTTCGGCGCCGTGCCCTCCGTTCCCGCCGCCTGCAAGGGCAACGAACTGATGGGTGAAACCGGCTGCGCCGCCAACGGCTTCGATCACTTCGACAAGATCAAGTTCTGGAAAACCCCGGTCGCCAAATGCACCACGCAGAGCGAATGCGTGCCCTATCATCGCTGGGTGTCGGATTATATCGGCGTGATCGGCGGGCGGTAATTTGCGTCTCACTGAGGGGACTGTTGCAGCGTAAGACCCCTCCCCAACCCCTCCCCACAAGGGGGAGGGGCTTCAGCGGCATCGCCTGTAGTCCCTGCTGCATGCAGCAGTAAGGTTGTATCCGGAGGGTCCGCGGGTTAAGTCCCTCTCCCTTGTGGGGAGGGGTTGGGGAGGGGTTTTTACGCTTGCAAAAATCGTACCACTCAACGCACTCCCAAGACCCGGAGCCCCCATGACGTCAGCCGTCCGTTTCCAGCAGGTATCGCGCCATTTCGGCCAGGTGCGCGCCGTCGACGGCGTCGATCTCGAGATCGCGCCCGGCGAATTCTTTGCCATGCTCGGGCCATCCGGCTCCGGCAAGACGACATGCCTGCGATTGATCGCCGGCTTCGAACAGCCGACCGCGGGCCATATCCAGATCTTCGGCGAGACGGCTGACGGCGTTCCGCCCTATCGCCGCAACGTCAATACCGTGTTCCAGGACTACGCGCTCTTTCCGCACCTCAATATCCTCGACAATGTTGCCTACGGGCTGATGGTCAAGGGCGTCGGCAAGGCGGAGCGGATGAAGGCGGCAGGCGATGCCCTCGAGCTCGTCAAGCTACCGGGTTACGGCGCCCGCCGCCCCGGCCAGCTGTCCGGCGGCCAGCGGCAGCGCGTGGCGCTCGCCCGCGCGCTGGTCAACAAGCCGAAGGTGCTGTTGCTCGACGAGCCGCTCGGCGCGCTCGACCTGAAGCTACGCGAGCAGATGCAGGAAGAATTGAAGAGCCTGCAGCGCGCGCTCGGCATCACCTTCGTCTTCGTCACCCATGATCAAAGCGAGGCACTGTCCATGGCCGACTGCGTCGCCGTCTTCAACGATGGCAACATCGTTCAGCAGGGCACGCCACAGGATATCTACCGCTGCCCGAAGACCCGCTTCGTCGCCGATTTCGTCGGCTCGTCGAACGTCATCGCGCCTGATCTGATGGCCTTGCTCGGCGGCGAGAAACGCTGGGCGAGCCTGCGCCCCGAAGCGATCCGGCTGGCAAGCGACGGCGTCGAGGCGAAAGTCGAAAATGCAAGCTTCCTCGGCGCCGCCACCCGTCTCAGCGTCGATCTCAAGGGCAGCCGGCTGCATGTCATGCTGCCGGCGGGCGCGCCTGTGCCGGATCTCGGCGCCCGTATCCGCCTCGCCTGGCAACCGGCCGATATCCACTACATGGATGACGCGGCATGACGGCGCTCACCATCACAAGCGGCAAGACATCGATTCTACCGGGCCGCGGCGGGTTCTTCGGCCAATTGTCGGATGCCTTCTGGCGGCACCCGAAGCTGCTGCTCTTCCTGATGCTGACGCCGCCGCTGCTCTGGCTCGGCATCATCTATATCGGCTCGCTGATCGCCCTGCTACTGCAGAGCTTCTTCTCGATCGACGATTTCTCCGGGCTGGTGAATACCGAATTCACCCTCTCGACCTATGCCCAGCTGCTGAACCCTGCGAATTTCGATATCATCATCCGCACCCTTGTGATGTCGGCGCTGGTCACCCTCGCTGCCGCCCTGATCGGCTTCCCGATTGCTTACTATGCGGCGCGTTATGCGCAAGGCAAATGGAAGGCGCTCTTCTATCTCGGCGTCATGCTGCCGCTCTGGTCGAGCTATCTCGTCAAGATCTACGCCTGGAAGCTGATCCTCGCCAAGGAAGGCATCCTCACCTGGATCTTCGAGAAGCTCCATCTCTCCTGGTTGCTTGACGCGACCCTGAACCTGCCCGTCATCGGCGGCAATTCGCTTTCGGTGAGCTACCTCGGCACCTTCATCGTCTTCGTCTATATCTGGCTTCCCTACATGATCCTGCCGACGCAGGCGGCCCTCGAGCGTGTGCCCGGCAATCTGATCGAGGCCTCGGCGGATCTCGGTGCCACGCCGCGCCAGACCTTCCGCACCGTGCTCCTGCCCTTAGCGCTCCCCGGCATCGTCGCCGGTTCGATCTTCACCTTTTCGCTGACACTGGGTGATTACATCATCCCGCAGATCATCGGCTCGTCCAGGCTGTTCATCGGCCAGGCGGTCTATGCCCAGCAGGGAACCGCAGGCAATGTGCCGCTCGCCGCGGCCTTCTCCGTCGTGCCGATCGTCATCATGGCGCTTTATCTGTCGCTCGCCAGGAAATTGGGGGCTTTCGATGCGCTCTGACCTCAAGAGATCGCCACTGCCCCTGAAAATTGCCGCAGCCGCCGGACTGCTCTTCCTGCACCTGCCGATCCTGCTGATCTTCGTCTATGCCTTCACGACGGAGGAAAAGAGCTATCAATGGCCGCCGCCCGGGCTGACATTGCAATGGTTTGCCGTCGCCTGGAACCGGCCGGACGTCTGGTCGGCGCTTGGCCTCTCCGTGCAGGTCGCTGTCATCGCCACGGCGATTGCGCTGGTCCTTGGCACGCTCTGTGCGGCAGCCGTCAGCCAGACGAAATTCTTCGGCCGCGAGGCGATCTCGCTGCTGGTCATCCTGCCGATCGCCCTTCCCGGCATCATCACCGGCATTGCGCTGCGCTCCGCCTTCAGTCTGTTCGACATCCCCTTTTCGGTCTGGACGATCGTGCTCGGCCACGCCACTTTCTGCGTGGTCGTCGTCTACAACAATGCGGTCGCCCGCTTCCGCCGCACCTCCGGCTCGCTGATCGAGGCCTCGATGGATCTCGGCGCCGACGGTTTTCAGACCTTCCGCCATGTCGTCCTGCCGAATATCGGCACCGCCCTTCTGGCCGGCGGGATGCTTGCCTTCGCGCTGTCCTTCGACGAGGTCATCGTCACCACCTTCACCGGCGGCCAGCAATCGACCCTGCCGATCTGGATGCTCGAAGAACTCATCCGCCCGCGCCAGCGCCCCGTCACCAATGTGGTCGCCATGGTCGTGGTGCTCGTCACATTCCTGCCGATCCTGGCAGCCTATTACCTCACCCGCGACGGCGACCAGATCGCCGGCGCCGGCAAATAAAAGGGAGAACATCATGGATATCCAAATGCTGATCGGTTCCCGCTTCGAAAAAGGCACGGAGACGGAAGAGCACATCTTGAACCCGAAGACGGGCGAGACGGTGATCGACCTTGCCGAGGCCTCGCTTTCCCAGGTCGATGCCGCCGTCGATGCCGCCGAAAAAGCCTTCACAAGCTGGTCGCAGACGACGCCGGGCGAACGTTCCGGCTACCTATTGAAGATCGCCGATGCGATCGAGAAGGATGCCGCCGGCTTCGCCACATTGGAGGCTTTGAATTGCGGCAAGCCTATCAATGCCGTGCTGAACGACGAGATCCCGGCGATCGTCGATTGTTATCGCTTCTTCGCCGGCGCCGTGCGCAACCTGCACGCACCGGCGGCCGGCGAATATCTGCCCGGCCACACCTCGATGATCCGCCGCGATCCGATCGGGATCGTCGGCTCGATCGCGCCGTGGAACTATCCGCTGATGATGATGGCCTGGAAGCTGGCGCCGGCCATTGCCGGCGGCAATACCGTCGTCTTCAAGCCTTCGGAGCAGACGCCGCTGACGGCGTTGAAGATGGCGAAGCTGCTCTCCGAAATCCTTCCCGAAGGCGTCGTCAACGTCATCCTCGGCCGTGGTGAAAGTGTCGGCAACGCGTTGATCAATCACGCCAAGATCGGCATGATCTCGATCACCGGCGATGTCGCAACCGGCAAGAAAGTGCTGCAGGCTGCGGCCAAGACGGTCAAGCGTACCCACCTGGAACTCGGCGGCAAGGCCCCGGTCATTGTCTTCGACGATGCCGATGTCGATGCCGTCGTCGCAGGCATCCGCACTTTTGGCTATTACAATGCCGGTCAGGACTGCACCGCTGCCTGCCGCATCTATGCCGATGCCAGGGTCTACGACAATTTCGTCGCCGACCTCTCCTCGGCCGTCTCGAGCATCCGCTTCAACCAGACCGACGATACCGAAAACGAGATCGGTCCGCTGATCTCCAAACGCCAGCGCGACCGCGTCGAAAGCTTCGTTGCCCGTGCTTCCGAACACAAGCACATGGAAATCACCACAGGCGGCAAGGTCTCCGGCGACAAGGGCTTCTTCTTCACGCCGACTGTCATTGCAGGCGCCACACAGGACGACGAGATCGTCCGCCGCGAGGTCTTCGGCCCGGTCGTCTCGGTCACCCGCTTTTCCGATGCCGACGAAGCCGTTGCCTGGGCGAACGACAGCGACTACGGCCTGGCCTCCTCCGTCTGGACCAAGGATATCGGCCGCGGCATGAAGACCGCCGCCCGCCTGCAATATGGCTGCACGTGGATCAACACACATTTCATGCTCACCAACGAGATGCCGCATGGCGGCCTCAAACAGTCGGGCTACGGCAAGGACATGTCGGTCTACGCGCTGGAGGACTACACCGCCGTCCGCCACGTGATGATCAATCACGGCTGACCACGAACTGGAACAATTTCCCGGTTGCCGCGTCTTTCCCAGACAACCGCTAAGGATGACGTCATGCTGAAATGGGCCCTGATATTTTTCGTGATTTCGATCATCGCCGGCTTCTTCGGTTTCTCCGGCGTCTCCGCCGCTACTGCGACGATCGCCCGCGTTCTCTTCGGCATTGCCCTGGTGATCTTCCTGATCTTCCTCGTCCTTGCGCTGATGGCCGGCCAGGCGATCTTGTGAGCGGTTGCGAACGGCGGCGCGCAGCCTGAAGCATGTCGCGCAAAAGTGTGCGGCGGTCTTGCGATCGCAACATGTGGAAAGCAAAGACCTAAACGTGGCAAGCGATTTGAATGATCGCGACGCGTTTAGATTCTTTCCGACACACGATTCGGAAGAGAGGTTGACATGGAGGGGGCGGCGCGGCCTCTCGCCCCACTACTCGGCGTTCCGGTAACGGGCGGCGACCCCTTTGATCCCGCCGCATATTCCCTATGCCATCGTCATTCGTTCTCTTGCCAAGTTAACCTGACCTCGGTGCGTACTCACGACAAGACCGCCCTGAGCCAGGGATGCATCCCGGTCCGCTTTCTCAGCAGTCTGTCGATCGATATCGATCCCGCACCCGAAGCCGCGAGCACGAACATGCCGCCGGCAATCGCCAGGTCCTTCTCGAAATGCAGCAACTCGTTCTGGCTTGAAAAATTCGTGTGGAAGAGCAAGGCGGTCGCCAGGCAGAAGAGTGCCAGTGCCAGTGCGCCAAGCCGGCTGAGGAAGCCTGTCGCGATAGAAAGGCCGGCGCCGATCTGAAGGGCGATGGTGGCAAGCGCGACCGGCGCCGATAACCCTAGTTTTGCGAAAATGTCGATGGTCGCCGTGATATCTGCCGCGAGCGACCAACCTTCGTGCAGGAAGATCAGCGACAGCAGAAGCCTGCCGAGGAGAAGAATGAGATCGGCCAGTGGGGGCCGGCTTGAGGCGCTTTCCATCATACCCTCCGGTTTGAAGAGCAGGTGGTTAGCCCGCTCATAGCAAGGCGCATTATAACAGGCTCGCCCCGACATTGATCGCCAGCGCCAGGATCGTCGTATTGAACAGGAACGACAGCACGGCATGCAGCAGCGTCAGCTTGCGCATGCTGGTCGAACTGACCGCGACATCCGCCGTCTGGGCAGCAACGCCGATGGTGAAGGAGAAGTAGAGGAAATCCCAGTAGCCGGGCTCTTCGATCCCGTCGGGAAACTTGAGACCGCCCTCCTCGTCCGCCCCGCCGTAGAAATAATGGGCATAGTGGATGGTGAAGAGCGTGTGCAGGAAGATCCAGGAGATCAGGATCGTCAGAACCGCAACACCTGCCCGCGCCAGCGCGACGTCGGGTGCCGCCTCCTTGATCGAATGCAGCTCGAGGCCGATCCCGGCAATGCTGGCAAGTGCGGCACCGATCGAAAGAGCCAGCAGGACAGTGTCGGAGAAATCGAGATCCGCCGAGCGTTTCCGGATGCTTTCAACCGTCGCCCGCAGCATCTTGCGCCAGCTGAGCCCGACAAAAACGCCGGCGCTGACATTCCAGCCAAACAGGATATTGCCGGCGCTGACGTCGCGCGAGGTCGCAGCCAAGAAAACCACCAGTCCGGCAACAACGGCGATGATGAAGCTCGCATGCTTGTAGGCAAATGCCGCAAGCGAGTTTGCCCGTTCCTCATCCGCCATTTCGGTCTCCGACAGCATATGTCCTTGATAACAGCATGAAAAAGGCGCGCCTGCCAGCTGGCAGCCGCGCCTCCGATTGCATTCCGCGCCTTATCAGGCGGCGGCGAGCTGCAGTTCTTTCTGCACCATGGTGCGCAGCGTTCCGAGATCCTTGGCGAAGGCGCGGATGCCTTCGGCGAGTTTTTCCGTCGCCATCGCGTCTTCGTTCATCATCCAGCGGAAGGTCTTCTCGTCGACCGAGACCTTCGGGTCCGGCTTGCGGCTCTCCGGCGAGAGCTTGCGCTCCAGCTTGCCTTCATCCTTGGCGAGCTCGTCGAGCAGGTTCGGGCTGATGGTCAGGCGGTCGCAGCCGGCAAGGGCTTCGATTTCGCCGGCGCTGCGGAAGGAGGCGCCCATGACGATCGTCTTGATGTCGTTCGCCTTGTAGTAGTTGTAGATTTCACGGACGGAGATGACGCCCGGATCTTCCTCGGCCGTGTAGTCCTTGCCGGTCGACTTCTTGTACCAGTCGAGGATGCGGCCGACGAAGGGCGAGATCAGGAACACTTTGGCGTCGGCGCAGGCGATCGCCTGGGCCTTGCTGAAAAGAAGCGTCAGGTTGCAGTCAATGCCTTCCTTCTGCAGCACTTCCGCGGCGCGGATGCCTTCCCAGGTGGAAGCGAGCTTGATGAGGATACGGTCCTGGCCGATGCCGCGGTCCTTGTAGGCGGCGATGATCGCGCGCGCCTTGGCAAGCGAAGCCTCGGTATCGAAGGAAAGATCGGCGTCGACTTCGGTCGAGACGCGGCCCGGAACGAGCTTCACCAGGGCTGCACCGACAGAGATGGCGAGACGATCGGCGACGGCGGAAGAAACGGCTTCGGGATTGCCGCCCTGCTTCTTGCCCCAGGCGACGGCTTCCTTGATGGCGTCGGCAAACATCGGCGTGCCGAGAGCCTTGAGCACGATGCTCGGGTTCGTCGTGCAATCGACCGGCTTCAGGCGGGCGACGGCTTCGATGTCGCCGGTATCGGCGACCACGGTGGTAATCTCGCGGAGTTGGTCAAGCTTGGATGTCATGGTCAATAATCCTTGTTGAACTTGGGCTGCGACCGGCGCGAGTTCCGCCGGGCAAAGGTGATCTACCAACAGGTTGTTTGCATGCTGCAGGCGAAAATGCGCGCATCCGTCACGGATGATTCATAAACGTGAAGGACAGTGGCCGTGTTCCGGCCGCGAACGAACGGCTGCTCGGACGCAAGCGATGCCGCCTGCGGCTGGAAGGCCGGTCGTGACTTTCGGCATGCCCGCACTATGTCCTCCTCGGACGGACAAGAACGACGTGTGTCACCCGGACTATCGCCATTCGCCTTGCGAAAAGTCAAGGACATTTGTGCATTTCAATTGACATAAGTGTCACACCCGTCATTATCCCCGGCAACAAAAGCGTCGCTAAGGCCTTCATCCCATCAGGGATCTAGGGCAGGAAATCGTGCGGAGGAGATGTGGTCAAGCTCAAACGCGGCACGCACACGGCCTATTCGGAGGCATCCTCGCTGCGGCTAAGGGCGGCGTGGCTCTATTACAACGAGGGCCTGACCCAGAAGGACGTCGCCGAACAGCTCGGCATCAGCCGCACCACCGTGATCCGCTTGCTCGACGAGGCGATGAAACGCAGCGAAGTCCAGATTTGGATCAACGATTCGATCGGCGACTGCGTTGAACTTTCGGTGAAGCTGGAGCGCGCCTACGGCCTCGACGAGGCGATCGTCGTCCCTGCGCCGGTCAATGGCGACGTCAATTCGCTGGCTAAAAATGTCGGTCTGGCGCTTGGCCAGTTCCTCTCCGAAGCTATCCCCGACGATTACACCATCGGCGTCGGCTGGGGCCGCACCATGACCGCCTCGCTGTCGAGCTTCCGGCCGCCGCGCCGGGCCAATTGTAAGGTCGTCTCGCTGCTCGGCGGCATCGTTGCCGTGCACCAGACGAACCCGATCGATTACACATGGCGGCTGGCAAACCAGCTCGGCGCCGAATGCTACATGTTCCTGGCGCCGCTTCTCGTCGATTCCGTCGAGACCAAGCGTAATCTGATCGAGAAATGCGGGCTGGACACGATCTACCGCCTCGCCGAGAACCTTGATCTGGCGATCGTCAGTTGCGGCGATATTGGCCCGCATTCGACCTCGCTGTCGGAGGGCTGGATCTCGAAGGCCGAGTTGCAGGAACTGATCGATGCCCGCTGCGTCTGCGACACGATGTTCAACTTCCTCGACAAGGACGGCAATTCGGTCGACCACTCGATCAATCGGCGCGTCATGTCCGTCGATCTCGACACGCTGAAGGAGGCAAAGCACATCGTGCTCTCCTCCGGCGGCGCCCACCGCGCCGTGGCGATCCGTGCGACAATCAAACGCATCGGCTGCAACACGCTGATCACGGACGAAAGTGCTGCACGGGCGTTGCTGGAATTGGCGGAATAGAAACACATGCTTCCACTTGACAACAAGCGTTGGGGTGAGTTGAGACATTGCTATGGCCCGGCAGCCGATACCCCGGCGCTGCTGAGAGCATTGGACTTGCCGGCCGGACCAGACTTGTCTCCCGATGCGGAACCTTGGTTCAGCCTATGGTCAAGCCTCTGCCATCAAGGCGACGTCTACACTGCTTCATACGCGGCGGTCCCTCACATCGTCAGGATTGGGCTTGCGACGACGACACCGATCGACTTCTCTTTCTACCAACTGCCGGCAAGCATCGAAATTGCCCGGATGACCGGGCGGGGACCGGAAATACCTGCCGATCTGGCAGAGGCCTACCACCACGCGATCGCATCGATGACTGACTGCGTCAGCTTGCACCGCCATGAAGCCTGGAGCAGATCGACGCTCCTGTCGGCAGGCGCAGCCCAAGCAGTCGCGAAAGGTCACATCGACATCGCCGAAGCCCTATTGAATCTGGATGACAACATTATCGCCCGGATCAACAATTTTGACTTCGACTAATTGCGGCCGGCCCCTCAGGCGTGCGCCGATTCCCAGCCCAGCATCGCCCGCTTGCGGGTGAGGCCCCAATGGTAGCCCGTCAGCGCCCCGTTCTTGCCGAGCGCCCGATGGCAGGGCACCACGAAGGAAATCGGGTTTGCTCCGACCGCCGCACCGACGGCGCGCTGCGCCGTCGGGCTGCCGATATCGTTGGCGATATCGGAATAGGTGACGGCCTTGCCGAACGGGATTTTCAGCAGGCTCTGCCAGACGCGTACCTGGAAGTCCGTGCCGATCAGCACGACACGCAGCGGCTGGTCGGAGGACCATTTGCCGGGCTCGAAGATGCGGGCGGCATAGGGGACCGTCGCCTGCAGGTCTTCGACATAACAGGCGTTCGGCCAGCGGCAGGTCATATCCTCGAGGCAGGCCCTCTCATCGCCGGAATCGCTGAAGGCTAGGCCGGAAAGGCCGCGGTCGGTCACCATGATCAGCGCCACGCCGAAGGGGCAGATGTGGAAGCCGTAGCGGATGATGAGACCACCGCCCTTGGCCTTCCATTCGCCGGGCGACATCGCCTCATGGGTGACGAAAAGATCGTGCAGCCGGCTCGGCCCGGAGAGACCGACCTCGATCGAGGTCTCGAGCAGCGGCATGTCTTCCTTGCGCAGCAGCCGCTTGGCGTGGTCGAGCGTCACCGCTTGCAGGAAGCCCTTGGGCGATAGCCCGGCCCAGCGGGTGAAGGTCTTCTGCAGCTGGGTCGGCGACTGGTTGAGCCGCGCCGCGATCGCCTCCAGCGAAGGCTGGTCGCGGTAATCCTCGGTGATGAGTTCGATCACCCGACGGACAATGTCATAATCAGGGCCGTCAGGCGTGATGTCTGTCTGCAGGTTGGCAATCATATTCATCGTCTTTCTCCTTGTCACAAGGAGATAGTCAATAGGCGGTGAGCAAACCACCCGATTCTTGCGCATCCGCCGGATAGAGCAATGCCAGGAAAAGTGCGAAGCGGTTTTCCGTCCGGAATTGCGTAAAAACAAAAGCTAGAGCGGTTCTGCGCTTCCGTGAAAAGCTGAACAGCTCAGTTCAGATCCGCTGCTTGACCGTCGCCAGCGCTCCCTTGAAGGCCTTGGCGAAGCTTTCGCGATCATCGGGATTGAGGAAGGAGCCGATATCCGTGCGCCGGCCTTCGCCGAAGATATGCATGGAAAGGATGCCGATCTCCTGGTGCCGGCGAACGAGGAAGCGCGTCCAGAACGGATTGAAATGATGCTCCACCATCCGTCCCGATGGCGCAAACTTGCGCACCGACACGTCCGTGCGCGATACCGTCACCTGTTCGCGCGCTTTCCCGGAGCGGTAATTCAGCCAGAAGGCGCCGTAGAGAAGCAGGAAATCCAGTCCGAAGAACAAGCCGATCGGCCAGGCCCCCGTCGCAATGAAGAACGTGCCGTAAAGCAGGCAGACGGCACCGGATAGGGCAAGCAGCACCTTGAAGCCCCGGCGGCCGAGCGACCGGTGGGGAAAGAGCTCGGCAGCGAAAACAGGCTGCTCATTGAAGCTGTCGGCGTTGCTTTCCATCATGGCTGCTGATTATAGAGTTTCCATGGCAAATCCGAAACTCAAATCCGTTACCAAGACGCCGCAGGACGCGAATGTGATCGCCCGCCGCAAACCGGCGGCAGCGGTGCGCACGGCCTATTCGCTGGCCGAGCGCGAGGAGATCTTCCGCCGCTTCTCGGTGCAGCGGCCGGAACCGAGAGGCGAACTGGAGCACACCAACCCCTTCACGCTCGTCGTTGCCGTGGCACTTTCGGCGCAAGCGACCGATGTTGGCGTCAACAAGGCGACGCGCGCGCTCTTCAAGGTTGCCGATACGCCGGAAAAGATGCTCGATCTCGGCGAGGAGCGGCTGCGCGATTACATCAGAACGATCGGCCTCTACCGCAACAAGGCGAAAAACGTCATCGCGCTCTCGCAGATGCTGGTCGACCAATTCGGCGGCAAGGTGCCGGAGACCCGCGACGAACTGGTGAGGTTGCCGGGCGTCGGCCGCAAGACCGCCAATGTCGTGCTTTCCATGGCCTTCGGCCAGGCGACGATGGCCGTCGACACGCACATCTTCCGCATCGCCAATCGTATCAGGCTTGCCCCCGGCAAGACGCCCGATGAGGTCGAGGCGCGGCTGATGAAGGTGATCCCGAACCATTACCTCTATCACGCCCATCACTGGCTGATCCTGCACGGTCGCTACACCTGCAAGGCGCGCCGCCCAGAATGCGAGCGCTGTATCATCGCCGATCTCTGCAAATCGCCGGAGAAGAGTTGGGATGTGCCGGCGCCGCTGGTCGAGCTACCGCCGCAGGTGATCGGCGAGGCCGTCGAGTAGGACGGCGATCGCCTGCTCGTAATGCCGCCTTTCAGCGCCCGCTTCAATCGCGATTGCCGCGCGATCGAAGGCTGCCGACAGCAGCGACGTCAGCGGTGCGAGCATAGCGCCGGCCTCTGGAAGCATCGCTGCAAGCCCTGCCCGCAGCGTCGCTTCCGCATTCTCTGCATCGATCGCCGCACTCGCCAGCGGGCCGAGAACGGCAGGTGCCTCGATCAGCAGCAGCCGCGTGCGCCCTTGCGCCATCATCGCGTCGAAATAGGCCGAGGAACCGGCGATCAGCATGGCACGCGGCGCGGCGTAGGGCGCCGAGCGCGCCTCGATCGCCTCGGTCACCGCGCGCGCCTCGCATTCGATAACCGCCCGAAAAAGCGCCCTCTTGTCTTCAAAATGATGATAGAGCGCGCCCCGCGTCACTCTCGCCGCCGCGACGATCTCCGGCGTCGCGGTTTCGGCATAACCTTTCTCGACGAAGAGACGCCGACCGGCATCGATCAGTGCCTGTCTCGTCTGTTCCGTTCTCTCCCGATTGCTGCGGCTCATGCACACCTCTTTACATACAAACAGAATGTATGTTAATAGTGAAAAACATACAGATTGTATGTAAACAAAAGGAGGAAAACGAGATGAAATCGACGAGCTATTATCCTGTCATCATGACCGACGACGTTGCCGGCACCGCCAGCTTCTATTGCACGCATTTCGGCTTCAAAGCTCTGTTCGAGAGCGACTGGTATGTTCACCTGCAATCGGCAGAGGAGGAGCATATCGCGCTTGCCATCCTTGACGGCAGCCACGAGACCATCCCGGCCGTAGCCCGCGGCAGGGTGTCCGGCTTGCTCCTCAATTTCGAAGTCGACGATGTCGATGCGATCTATGCAGCCTGCCGGAGCGCCGGCCTGCCAATTCTGAGAGAAATCCGCGACGAGGATTTCGGCCAGCGGCATTTCATCACCGCCGATCCGAACGGCGTGCTGATCGACATCATCAAGCCGATCCCGCCGAGCGCCGAATTCGCGGCGATGTACGACGCCTCCGCCCTGCCCGCTTGAGCCTTAGACTCGCAACCCGGTGTCTCGTGCGGAAATCAGCTTGTGCAGATGCACCATCATGCCGGCGGCAAAAAGCGGCGTCAGAAGATTGACGATCGGGATCGCCAGGAAAAGGGCGATCATCAGCCCGCCGAGAAAGACGGTGGAGGCATGCTTGGCGCGAAAGAGCCGCGCCTCATCCGGCGAACGGAAGCGCATGGCGGCGAATTCGAAGAATTCCCGCCCGAGCAGATAGCCGTTCACCAGAAAGAACGCGACCAGATTGACGCCGGGAATGAACAGCAACAGCAGCGCCACGATGTTGCCGAGGATCACCACGCCGAGGAACTTGATCGAGCTTGCCATCGCCGGACCGAGCGGCATCGCAGTGCCCGGCGCGTCCTTGGGATAATCGCGCTTTTCGATGACATCGGCGACGTCGTCGAGAAACAGGCCGGCGATCAGCGCCGTGACCGGCGAAAGCAGCAGCGCCAGCATCAGCGCAAGGCCGATACCGGCAAGAATTGCGAAGATGAGAGCGAACCACCCCGCCCAATCCGGCATATCGGGAAAGAAGCTCGTGAGCCAGGGAAAGAGAAAGGCCATGAAGGCCCCGCGCAACGCGAACCAAAGGCCGACGAGCACGAGAAGCGTCAGGCCGAGCACCTTCCAGAAGACGGAACGTGTTTCCGGTGCGAACAGGTTGGCGAGCGAAAGTCGAGCGGCGTCAAGAATCATGTCTCAGGCGTCTCCGGTTGCGCCGAAGATGTAGGAAAGATGCGGGCCACCGACAAGAGAGAATAAAATTGCATTCAGTAATAGAAAACTTGTCGAAAACTAAATACTAATATAATATTGTGACATACATGAAATACGCACGGGCCTGAGAAGCAGCTTCCGACATAGTTGCAAAGACAAGGGGTCGCAACAGCGCATCCACGGAACGCCTCTGAGGAAAACGGGGAGGCTGACGTGGAAGACTTTGTGCAAAAACTCAGGCAATACGCAAAAACCGGCACGCCAGCCGAGCGTCGTATCGCGAAATATTTCACCGAACATCTGAACGACCTGCCGTTCGAGACGGCCGCGTCCGTCGCCGACAGGCTGGATCTCTCGCCGATGACCGTCGGGCGCTTCCTGCGCGCGCTCGGCTACCAGGGATTGGACAGCGTCAAGGTGGAGATTCGCGAGACCGTGACGACATCGCCAGCGCAATTGCAGAGCGCCATGAGCGAGCTGCATGCCGACGCCGCGGAGGGCAAACCGCTCGCCGTGCTGGTTGCCGAACAGATCCAGGCCCTCCATCATATCTATCATCTGACGGCGCAGCCGCACTGGTCGGAAGCCGTCGGCCTGATCAGCACTGCGCGCGAAGTGTCGATCGCCACTCATGCGCGGCTCGCAAGCCTGGCCAACCATTTCTGCCAGCGGCTGACGCAAGCCCGTGACGGCGTGCGCACGCTCGACGCCGCCGACAATCGTTTCGCGGAGCTTTTCGCACGGCTGGCGGTCGACGACGCGCTGCTCGTCATCATCGATTGTCGCCGCTTTGCCAAGGCGCGGCTGCTTGCCAGAACGGCGCGGCGCTATGGCTATAAGGTGGTTCTCATTTCGCCGCAGCAGGCGGACTGGATGGCGGACCAGTCGAATGTCATGCTGTCCTTGCCGCCCGCGCGCGCCCCCGATCTCGACAATCTTCCGCCGCTGATCGCGCTGCTCGATTGCCTGTCGGAATCCGTCATCCTCCAAGTCGGAGAGGAAGCGGCACTTCGCCGCCGCCGCATGATGGAATTCGCGACCGTCCTCGGCGAGGCGGCGAACCACTAATGTTAACAGGATTAGGCGCAGATTCAACGTGATGGAGCGCCCACGTCTGAAAGACGCGCGCCGCCCTATTGCATCGTTTCCAATTCGGAGCGGTGCCGGTGCATGGCGAGAAGACGGCGGTAGTCGCGGTCGTAGAGTGCCTGCTTCGCCCTGTCGGGAAGCCGTTCGTCGCCGCCCGGATACATCGCCTCGCCGGCCGCCGCCAGATCCTTGTACAAGCCGCAGGCGACGGATGCTGCGATCGCCGTGCCGAGCAGCACCGCCTCGTTCATCTTCGGCACCACGACCTTGCAACCGGTCGCATCGCTATAAAGCTCCATCAGCACCGGGTTCTTCACATGCCCGCCGGCAATATGCAGCGTATTGGGCATGTAGCCGTATTCCTTCATCATTTCCAGGATATGGCGGATGCCGAGCGCAATCGCCACCGCAGAGCGCCAATAGAGCGCGCAGAGACCGTCGAAGGACGTATCGAGCGTCAGCCCGCTGACGACGCCGACGGCATGCGGATCGGCGAGCGGCGAACGGTTGCCATGGAAATCCGGCAGCACGAAGATCCGCGCGCCGAAGGCATCGCCCTCCTCGGCCCGCAATTCGGCGATGCGCGCGACGATCTTCTGATGCAGCGCTGCCGTCGGCTCGCCACCGGCCGCATGCATCCGCACGATATGGTCGAGCAACCCACCGGTCGCCGATTGCCCGGCCTCCACCAGCCAGGATTGCGGAAAGACAGCCTCGTAATAGGGACCCCACATGCCATGGCTCGGCTTGCGTTCCCGCGAGAAGGTAACGATGCAGCTCGACGTGCCGGCAATCAGCGCCAGCTGGTGCTCGCGTTTGACAGGATCGGCGGCGTAACCGCCGAGCGCACCGAGTGCGCCGGCATAGGCGTCGATCATCCCGGCGGCGACATGGCAGTCCGTCGTCAGCCCCAGCGCTTCCGCCGCTTCCTCAGTCAGCCGGCCGACGCTGTCTCCGACAGGCGTGGTCTCATCCGGCAGGTGGCCGCGCGCCTGAAGGTCCTCGAGGCCGATCCGCTCCAGGAAATCCTGCTGCCAACCGTTTTTGAGATGCGCGAGATAGTTCCATTTCGCCGTCAGCGTGCAACGCGAACGGGCGGGCGATCCGGTCGATTTCCACGTCATGAAATCGGCGAGATCGAAGAAGTAGCCGGCCTTTTCCCATGTAGCGGGCAGCTTTTTCTTCAGCCACATCAGCTTCGGCATTTCCATTTCCGGCGACATCACGTGGCCGGAATGTTCGAGCACCCTGTGCTCCGTCGCCGTGCAGAAATCGGCTTCCTTCAGCGCCCGGTGATCGAGCCAGACGATCGTGTCGAAACGCGCCTCGCCGCCTGTGGAAACGCTGAGCTGCCGACCCTCGATATCACGGACGACGAGCGAACAGGTGGCGTCGAAGCCGATCGCTCCGACCGAGGCGGCGGCGATGCCGGATTGCTCCATCGCCCTGCGCACGGCTATGCAGGCGGCCGACCAGATGTCTTCGGAATCGTGCTCGGCATGGTTTTCGCGCGGCCGGTTCATCACGATCGGATGCTCGGCCTTGGCGAGCAGGCGGCCGCGTGCGTCGAAGACCCCGGCGCGCGCGCTGCCCGTGCCGATATCCACCGCAACCACATAATCACGCATCAAGTCTTGGTCCCGTCCAGCTTATGGTTGCGGACAAGGTGTATCAAATCCGGCATGGCGTCAAACACCACTTCCGGCGAAAGGCGGTCGAGTTCGGCGCGGTATCCGGCGAAATTGGCGTGTGATCCACCGGTGAAGGCAAAGACCGTCATGCCGGCCGCCTTGGCGGCCGCAATGCCGGCCGGACTGTCCTCGACGACAAGGCAATGAGCAGGCTCGACCTGCATTTCACGCGCCGCATGCAGGAAGAGGTCGGGCGCCGGTTTGCCGCGCTTGACCATCGTCGCGCTGAAGATGTCGGGCAGCTTGTCGAGAAGTCCGGTCACCGACAGCGACAACCGGATTCGTTCCATCTGGCTGGACGAGGCAACGCAACAGGGAACGCCAAGCCCGTCGATCGCCGCGGCGATACCGTCGATCGGCTTCAATTCTGTGCGAAAACGGGCGTAGAGATCGGTGCGGATACGCTCGAGGAATTCCTCGTCGGCATGGACGTTGAATTCGGTTTCCAAAGTATCGATGAGGGTCGACAGGCTGCGGCCGAGAAAACGCTCATAGGCCTGGTCCTCGGTGATCGAGACGCCGAGATCGTTCATCGCCCCGACGAGCACGCTGATCGAGATCGGCTCGCTGTCGACGAGTACGCCATCGCAATCGAAGATCACCAGCCGTGTTTCAGCATCAGCCATGGAAGACCCAACCTGAGTTCAATTCGGACGTTACCGTCCCGCTTCACTCGCAAGGCCGGATGAATGGCGGCAGTAGATACCGCCGCCGAATTCCTTACACTGCGAGCTTGCCGTCGAGATAGAGCTGCAGCGTCTCCCGCGTGCCTTTTTCCCACAGGGTTTTGAGAGCATGGGCGAAACGCTTGCGGAAAAGTTCGGACTTCGCCACTTCGCCGAAAATATCGTCGAAGACGAGAAAGGCCGACGGATCGTCCTTGGCTTTCAGCGCCGCCGCATGCAGGCGCTCTGCGCTCGCGTCGTTGAAGACGATGTCCTTGCCGCTGTCGGTCTTGCCGGCGAAATAACGGCACCAGAGTGCTGAAACCAGCGCCAGACCGACCACATCCCTGCCCTGACGCAGATTGTCGAGCGTCGACGGCAGGATGAATTTCGGTTGGCGGTTCGAGCCGTCCTGCGCCAGCCGCGGAATGGTATCGGCAATCTTCGGGTTGAGCAGGCGATGTTCGATCAGCGCGAAATAATCCGTCAGCGACGTGTTCGGCACCGGCGGCACGATCGGAATGATCTCGTCTTTCTCGAGTTTGGCGAGGAAGGCGCGGATCAACGGGTCTTCCATGGAATCATGAACAAAATGAATGTCCATCAACGCCGCCGGATAGGCGATCGCGGCATGTCCGCCGTTGAGGATGCGGATCTTCATATGCTCGTAAGGCGTGACATCGGCAACGAAGGTGACGCCGGCCTTTTCCAGCGCCGGCCGGCCGGCGGTGAACTTATCCTCGAGCACCCATTGTTTGAATTCCTCGCAATAGACCGGCCAACTGTCCTCGATCTGGAAATTGTCCCTGAGGAAATCGACCTCGCGCTGGCTGGTCGCCGGCGTGATGCGGTCGACCATGGCGTTCGGGAAGGCGACATTCGCCCGGATCCAGTCGGCAAAGGCAGGGTCCGAAAGGGCTGCCGTGCCGACCACGGCATTGGCGGTGACGATGCCGTTGTGGGGAATGTTGTCGCAGGACATGACGGTGAAGGGTCGGATGCCCTTGTCCTTGCGCGCCTTCAGGCCGGCAACGATCAGGCCGAACACCGTCTTCGGCGCGTTGGGATTCTCTCCGTCTGCGGCGATCGCCGGATGGGCAGGATTGAACGTGCCTGATGCATCGATGAAATAACCGCCCTCGGTGATTGTCATCGAAACGATGCGGATCTCGGGATCGGCAAGCCTGGCGATGATCGCAGCGGCATCGCCGACCGGCAGGATGTCGATCATCGGTGCGGTGACCCGCGCCGCCGTCTTGTTGTTGTCCTGTTCGACCACCGTCGTCAGGAAATCCTGCGCCGCAAGCTTTTCGCGCATGGCGGCATCCGACGGCAGCACACCGGCGCCGACGATCGCCCAGTCGTGATCCGTGCCGGCATTGAAGAGATCGTCGAGATAGACCGCTTGGTGGGCGCGGTGGAAATTGCCGACGCCGAAGTGCACGATGCCGGCTTTGAGCGACGCCCTGTCATATCCAGGGATGGCCGCCGTTTTTGCCACGTCCGAAAGCGTTGCCAGCGATAGTTTGCACGTCATGTTTCAGTCCTCTTGAAGGTCTTGCCGAGACGGCCGGGCATCATCGTCCGGCTCGCATGCCTGCCCCCCCGGTGGCCCGCGTCAGATGGCAAGGCCGCCCTCGTTGAATTTGTGAATGCGCGAACGGTCCGGCGTCAGGAAAACCGTGTCGCCGGCCCTGGCTGCAAAATCGCCGCTGCCGCGCGCCGTCATCATGCCGATGCCCTCGGCATCGATATGCAGGAAAGTGTCGGAGCCGAGATGTTCGGCGACCACGACCCTGCCCTTCCAGTCGCCGCTCTCCATCGACAGCAGCACGTGTTCGGGCCGGACGCCGATCGTATGAGCATTCAGCGCGGCGGCATGTTGGCCGGTGATGAAGTTCATCTTCGGCGATCCGATGAAGCCGGCGACGAAGAGGTTGCGCGGGCGGCTGTAGAGTTCGAGCGGCGAGCCGACCTGCTCGATATTGCCCCTGTTCAAGACGACGATCTTGTCGGCCATGGTCATGGCTTCCACCTGGTCGTGGGTGACGTAGACCATCGTCGTCTTCAACTGCTGATGCAACTCGCTGATTTCGAGACGCATGTTGACGCGCAGTGCCGCATCGAGGTTCGACAGCGGTTCATCGAACAGGAAGGCCGAGGGCTGGCGCACGATGGCCCGGCCGATCGCCACGCGCTGGCGCTGGCCGCCGGAAAGCTGGCGCGGCTTGCGCTCGAGATAATCGGTGAGGTTGAGCACCCGGGCGGCATCGCTGACCTTGCGATCGATCTCCGCCTTGTCGATGCCGGCCATCTTCAGCGGGAAGGCGATGTTGTTGCGCACGCTCATATGCGGATAGAGCGCGTAGGACTGGAACACCATGGCAAGGCCGCGCTCCGACGGCGCCTTTTCGGTGGCGTCCCTGCCGTCGATGACGATCTTGCCGCCGGAGACGTCCTCGAGCCCGGCGATCAGCCTGAGCAGCGTGGACTTGCCGCAGCCCGACGGGCCGACGAAGACGACGAACTCGCCGTCCTTGATGTCGAGATCGATCGAAGGGATGACCTTCGCTTCGCCGAAGACCTTGGAAACCTTCTGAAGGGTAATGCTGCCCATGTTTCTCTCCCTTTTATGTTATTTCACAGCGCCGAAGGTCAGGCCGCGGACGAGTTGTTTCTGGCTGAACCAGCCGAGGATCAGGATCGGCGCGATCGCCATCGTCGATGCCGCCGAGAGCTTGGCGTAAAACAGGCCCTCGGGGCTGGAATAGGACGCGATGAAGGCCGTCAGTGGTGCTGCCTTCGAGGCAGTGAGGTTGAGCGTCCAGAACGCCTCGTTCCAGGCAAGGATGATGTTCAAGAGCAGCGTCGAGGCAATGCCGGGCACCGCCATCGGCGTCAGCACATAGATGATTTCCTTGGCAAGCGACGCCCCGTCCATGCGGGCAGCTTCGAGGATCTCGCCGGGGATTTCCTTGAAGTAGGTGTAGAGCATCCAGACGATGATCGGCAGGTTGATCAGCGTCAGCACGATCACCAGGCCGGTGCGCGTGTCGAGCAGACCAAAATTGCGGAACATCAGATAGATCGGGATCATCGCGCCGACCGGCGGCATCATCTTGGTCGACAGCATCCACATCAGCACGTCCTTGGTCCGCTTGGTCGGCGAAAACGCCATCGCCCAGGCGGCCGGAATGGCGATGATCAGGCCGATCAGCGTCGAGCCGAAGGAGATGATCACCGAGTTCATGAAGTGGCTGAGATAGTTCGACCGGCTCTGCACCTCCGCATAGTTCTCCGTCGTCCAGTGGAAGAACAGGAACTGCGGCGGCGAGGCGATGGCGTCGGCTTCCGACTTGAAGCTGGTGAGAAACGTCCAGAGAATCGGGAAGAATATCAGGATGCCGAGCGTCCAGGCGATCGCAGTGAAGATGAGCTTGCGCTTGGTTGTGACTTTTCTGGCCATCTCAAGCCTCCAGATTCTTGCCGACGAGGCGGACAAGGAAGATCGCGACGATATTGGCAAGCACGACCGCAACGATGCCGCCCGCCGATGCCCCGCCGATATCGAACTGCAGCAGCGCCTGAGCGTAGACGAGATAGGTGAGGTTGGTGCTGTCGGTGCCCGGCCCGCCATTGGTGGTGACGAGGATTTCGGCAAAGACCGAAAGCAGGAAGATCGTCTGGATCAGGATCACCACGGTGATGGCGCGCGCCATGTGCGGCAGGATGATGTAGATGAACTTCGAGATCGGCCCGGCGCCGTCCATCTCAGAGGCTTCCTTCTGCTCCTCGTCGAGCGACTGCAGCGCGGTCAGCATGATGAGGGTGGCAAAGGGCAGCCATTGCCAGGCGACAATCAGAATGACGGAAAACAGCGGCGCATTCGCCAGCCAGTCGATCGGCTGCAGGCCGAGCGCCTTGGCAAGATGGGCAAACAACCCGTTGACCGGGTTCATGAACATGTTCTTCCAGACGAGTGCGGCCACCGTCGGCATGACGAAGAACGGCGCGATCACCAGGATGCGCACGATGCCCTGGCCGTACATCGGCTGGTCGAGCAGCAGCGCAAAGGCGATGCCGCCGATGACGGTGATCAACAGGACGCCGGCGACGAGCAGCAGCGTGTTGATCAGTGCGGCGAGGAAGGCCGGATCCGTCAGGAAGTATTCGTAGTTCAGAAAACCGACGAAGCTTTCCATGCCGGGGCTGAGCAGATTGTAGTTCAGCAGCGAGAAATAGATCGTCATCACGAGCGGGACGATCATCCACGCAAAGAGCAGCAGCACGGAGGGCGCAATCATCAGGCGCGCGGAGGAGCGGGTGTGTAAGGTTGCCATGGCAATCACCGATCTGGACTGAAGCGGGGAGCGGCCGCAAGGCAGCTTTGTCTGAAAAAAGCGGCCGCCGATGCAGTTCGGGCAATCGGCGGCCCAGAGAGGCGGATTGTCAAGCATCCGCCTCTTGCTCGGGAGGCTTTATTTGATGTAGCCGGCCTTAGTCATTTCGCGGGTTGCCAGCTGCTGTGCGCTCTGCAGGGCCTGATCGACCGAAAGCTGGCCGGCAAGGGCTGCCGAGAACTGCTGACCGATCGCCGTGCCGATGCCCTGGAATTCCGGGATCGCCACGAATTGGACGCCGACATAGGGAACCGGCTTGACGGTCGGCTTGCTCGGATCGGCCGCGTTGATCGAGTCGATCGTCGTCTTGGCGAAGGGAGCCGCTTTCTGGTACTCGGCATTCGCATAGAGCGAGGCGCGGGTGCCCGGAGGTGCGTTCAGCCAGCCGTCCTTCTCGGCAACGAGGTTGGTGTAATCCTTGCTCGTGGCCCAGGCGACGAACTTCTCGGCGGCTTCGGCCTTCTGCGAACCTGCCGGGATGGCAAGGCTCCAGGCCCACAGCCAGTTGCCGCGCTTGCCGAGGCCCTTATCCGGAGCCAGAGCGAAGCCGACCTTGTCGGCAACCGTGGATTCCTTCGGGTTGCTGACGAAGGACGCAGCAACGGTGGCGTCGATCCACATGCCGCACTTGCCGGTCTGGAACAGCGCCAGGTTCTCGTTGAAGCCGTTGGAGGAAGCGCCCGGAGGGCCGGCATCCTTCATCAGCTTGACGTAGAAGTCGAGCGTGTCCTTCCATTCGGGCTGGTCGAACTGCGGCTTCCAGCTTTCATCGAACCAGCGGGCGCCGAAGGAGTTGGACATGGCCGTCAGGAAGGCCATGTTCTCGCCCCAGCCGGCCTTACCGCGCAGGCAGATGCCGTAGACTTCCTTGTCCTTGTCGGTGATCTTGCGGGCAGCATCGGCAATGAAGTCCCAGGTCGGGGCTTCGGGCATCTTCAGGCCGGCAGCATCGAACAGGTCCTTGCGGTACATGACCATTGAGCTTTCGCCGTAAAACGGCGCCGCATAAAGCTTGCCGTCCATGGTCAGGCCGCTGCGGATCGCCGGCAGCAGGTCGTCGACGTCGTAATTGGCGCCGAGATTGTCGAGCGGCACCAGCCAGCCCTGCTTTGCCCAGATCGGAACTTCATAAGTGCCGATCGTCAAGACGTCGTACTGGCCGCCCTTGGTCGCGATGTCGGTCGTGACCTTCTGGCGCAGCACGTTTTCTTCGAGGGTGACCCATTCAACGTCGATGCCGGGATTCTTCGCCTTGAAATCATCCGTCAGCTTCTGCATCCGGATCATGTCGCCGTTGTTCACGGTTGCGATTGTCAGCGTTTCGGCCGAAGCCATGCCGGCAAACGCCAGTGCTGAGCAGGCGCCCAGCAGAAAAGTTCTCAATGTCATAATCTTCCTCCCAGAAGATGGGGTGTGAGCATTCGCTTCGCTCATGGGCAATTACTCACCAAACGGCAATGAATGTCAATCGACAATCGTTGCTGCGATGCCGAAGGGGATGGTTATCGCGCTGATTTAATTAGAATATTTTTTGCTCAATTCCTGAGCAAAAACTCAGCAGTCTCTTCATCGGTGATCAGAGCGTTGATTTGGTGGCCGACAACGGCAGCCCTGATCGCCTTGAATTTTCGCTTGCCCTTGGCCAGCCCAATGACCATTGACGCGTCGCGGGACGGGATCGGCGCCGACGCGACGCGCTCGTTGATCGGGTTGTCGATCAACCTGCCGTCGACATCGAAGATCCAGCCGCAGATTTCGCCGACGGCGCCCCCGCGCATCAGCTCCATCATCTCGTCCTTCTCCAGAAAACCGTCGACGCAGAGCGGCCCATCGATACCGAGCTCACCGATGCCGACGAAGGTGACATCGGCTTGTGCGCTCATGTTGAGCGTCGAGCGCACCAGCTGTTGGCCATGCAGCAGCTCCCGCTCCTCCGCCGAGGTGACGAGCACCGGCAACGGCATCGGATAGTGCCGCGCCTTCACGGCATCAGCCATGCTGAAGATGACGTTGTAATAGGCGGCCGATCCGTCCGGGGCGATATTGCCGGTCAGCGAAACGATGCGGTGATTGGGACATTCGATCGCCGGCAACTGGTCGACGGCCGCCTTCAGCGTGCGGCCGGTGCCGATGGCAAGCACGATCGGCTCCGGCCGTTTCAGCCACCGCTCGATCTCGGCCGCGGCCGCCTCGGCGATACCGACCGTCGTCGACGACGACGCGGGATCGCTCGGCACCACTTCCACATGTTTCAGCCCGAATTTCCGGCGCAGCTGATTGCCGAGCTCCAGGCAGGCGGCGATCGGATGATCGAGCCGCACCTTGATAAGGCGCTCGGCGACCGCCAGCGACACCAGCCGCTGCGCCGATTGTCGTGAAATGCCCATCGCCGCGGCGATTTCATCCTGCGTGCGCCCGGCGACGTAATAGAGCCAGCCGGCACGCGCCGCATCGTCGAGCCGTGCAGGGGTCTCGGATCTTTTTACCATCTATTGCCTACCGCGCAAAATGAACCGGCGTGCCGCCGCCGAACATGATTTGAGTCTGTATCGCGCCAGATCAAAACAAAATTCCGGCAAATGTCGAGCCTGTTGCAAAGAGGTCGGCCAAATAACCGCCGTCACTCAAGCAAACTCCGTTTACGCAAACCATTGCACGACGAGATAGATCGCCGCCTTCACGAGACCGTAAATCACCCCGCCGGCAACGACGAGCGACACGGCCGTCATCACGAAGCCGATGAGCGCGAAGAGCCCGTCACGGCCCAAGATCCCGAACGCGAAGACCGAGATCGTGACCGCCGGCAGGATATTGCCGAGCGGGACCGGCAGCAGCAGCACGATCGACAGCAACAGGCATGCCGCCCCGGCAAGATATTCCGCGGGCGGTTCGGCGAAGATCGCAAGCCTCGGCTTCAGCATGCGCTCGGCCCAGGCGAGCCAGCGGTGGATGCGGCCGACGATGGTCTCGAAATCCTCCCGCCGCATCGAACGGTCGGCAATCACCTTCGGAAGCCAAGGTTTCAGCCCGAAGGTCAGCTGCGCTGCCAGGAAGACCAACGGCGCGCCGAGCACGGCAGAAGTGCCGGGCGGCGTGGGAAAAGCGTTCGGCAACGCGAAGATCAGCATCAACGCGCTGATCGCCCTGTCGCCCATCGTTTCGAACAGATCGCCGATCGAGATCCGCTCGCGGCTCTGGTCGGCGGCCATCTGCCGCAGGATGGATGAGAGGCGACGGCCTTTGGGACGTGGTCTTCGGCTTCTGCGTCTGTCGGTGTCGGCGTTTTCGATCGTCATGGGTCCGGGAACTGATGAAAGTCTAGGGTCGAATTCTGGCGATGCAATATGCCATTTGAATGACTTGCCGGGTTAGAAATTGGGCTGCCACACGGCACGACCCTAAACCCGACGACACCGCAGCCGAATGAAGGCTTGAAATTCCCTGCCAACAGTGCGAGCAGACGCTCGAAGACCAGAAAAACGGCAGAGTGGCAATGATCATTTCATTCGACATCGGCGGCTCCGCCATCAAGGGCGGCATCGCCCGCTCCGAAACAGACATCCTTCCCCTCGTCCGCCGCCCGACGCCCAGGGATGATTTTGCCGCTTTCGTCGAGACCCTGCGCGGCATCATAGCCGAGACCGGCGAGCAGCCGAGCCGCATCGTCCTTTCCATCGCCGGCGTCGTCGATCCCGATACGCAGCGCCTGATCTGCGCCAACATTCCCTGCATCCACGAACGCACGCTTGGCGCCGACCTCGAAGCCGAGCTCGGCCTGCCGGTGCTGATCGCCAACGACGCCGACTGTTTCGCGATGGCCGAAGCCGGTCTCGGCGCCGGCCGCGGCCACCGCATCGTCTTCGGCGCCATCCTCGGCACCGGAGTCGGCGGCGGCCTGGTTGCCGACGGACGCCTCGTCAACGAGGCCGGCGGCTTTGCCGGCGAATGGGGTCATGGGCCGATCATCGCATCGGCAGCCGGCAATCCACCCGTCGCTATTCCCGCCTATGCCTGCGGCTGCGGCCAGAAAGGCTGCGTCGACACCGTCGGCGGCGCCCGCGGCCTGGAGCGCCTGCACAAGACGCTGCACGATCTCGACCTTGCCAGCGAGGAGATCATCGCCCAGTGGTGCCATGGAGAGGAGAAGGCGACACGGACGATCGACGTCTATGTCGATCTCGTTGCCTCGCCCTTAGCGCTGACGATCAACATCACCGGCGCGACCATCGTGCCGGTCGGCGGCGGGCTTTCCAATGTCGAGCCGCTGCTTGCCGAGCTCGACCACGCCGTGCGCGCCCGCATCCTGCGCAAGTTCGACCGCCCGCTGGTGGTGCGCAGCGTATGCCGCATCGAGCCCGGGCTGATCGGCGCAGCACTGCTGGGACTGAAGGCCGAGACGGCCTGAAGCAATTCTACGAAAGTGCGTTTTCCGTCCGGAATTGCGATTCCTTAAAGCACCGGCCACATCCGTACGATCGCGACGAACCGATCCCAGTCCTTGCGCGCAGAAGGCGTCCAGGCAGCCTCGGCGATTGCCGGGAGACGCGGAAAAACCAGTCGGTTGAAATAGGCGCGAGAGAGGAAGTTCTCGGTCCAGATACAGGCCTGGATGCCGCGCATCTTTTCCTGCAGCGCCTCCGGCAGCTCGCCCTCGGCCTCGTAAGCATAGGTGTGTTCCGGCGGCGCGTGGCCCGCCCAGCTGGCGCCCGGCTCGGCCCAGGCTTCTGCCTGCGCCATGTCGAGATAATAGGCCTGCCCCGGCGTCATCACCACGTCGTAGCCTTGCTGCGCGAGCTCGATGCCGACGGCGGGCTTTTCCCAGGCCATCAGCAGCGTGCCGTCGCGATCGACCCCGCCGCCGTGCGAGACCTCGTTCCAGCCGGCAAGTTTCCTGCCGCGCTCCGACAGCATGGCCTTGATACGTTTCAGGAAATAGGATTGCAGCTCGGCGGTGCCGGCTAGTTTCTCCCGCTCCATCAGTGCCTTGCAGAGCGGCGAGGCAAGCCAGGAGCAATGCGCCACCTCGTCGCCGCCGATATGGAGATATTCGCCGGGAAACAGCCTCACCATCTCGTCGAACACCTTGCCGAGAAATTCATAGGTGAATTCCACCGCCGGATTGAGGGCGTTGTTCGGATAACCCTGCACCGAGCGGTAACTGTCCGGCGCCTCCTGCCCGTCGACAAGCTCGGGCAACGAGAACAGCGTCGCCATGCTGTGGCCTGGAATATCGATTTCCGGCACCACTTCGATATGCAGCGAGGCGGCATGCGCAACGATCCGGCTGGCATCCTCCTGCGTGTAATGGCCGGAGCGCGTTTGCGCCCCGTCGCCGAGCTGCGGCACGAGCACTTCATCCGGCCCGCGCCGGGCACCAATCTCCGTCAGCGCGGGATAGGCCTTGATCTCCAGCCGCCACGCTTCGTCATCGGTCAGATGCCAGTGGAAGATGTTGAGCTTGTTCCAGGCGAGAATATCGATCAGCCGCACGACGTCTGCCACCGGATAGAACTGCCTGGACACATCGAGATGGCAGCCGCGCCAGTCATAACGCGGCTGGTCGGCGATCGCGCCGAAATTGGGGAATTTGAAGCGCTCGCGATCGGCGCGGGCGCCGTGCAGCAGTTGCGCCAGGCTGATCAGCCCGTAATGCCGCCCGGCGTCATCCGCACTCGAAAGCACGATCTCATGCGCCGTAAAGCGCAATTCGTAGGCAAAGGCGGCGATCGACGATTCGGTGACGAAACGAATCGCCCGCCCGCCTTCGACGGCACTGAGGGAAAACGGCATATTGTCGGCCGGATAGAGCCGCTGGTAGAGCTCCAGAACCAGCGAGAGCCCCTTGACCGCATCGGGCAGCGTCCGCGCTGCCGGATAGAGGACGACCGGCAGCTCTCCCGCCTTCAGCCCGAGCGCCAGCGGCCAGGGCAGCAGCGAATAAGGTTCCTCCGTCCGGCCCGGCGGTAGAAGCGGCAACGCCACGCCGCCATCCCGACCTTCGAGCATGAGATCGCCGAAACCAACAGGAACGTGACGTCCGTCGCCAAGTGTCAGATAGGCCGATTTGACGCCAGCCGTCATATGTTTCGGCTCCCTGGTCAGCCCCTCGACGGTGAACCGCCAGCGCCCGCCGGGCGGCACGCTGAGCTCCTCGGGCGGCAGGAATTCATGGAAATGCGCGACCCGCCGCTTGAGGCTGCCGCCGTCGCAGACATGTTTGTCGGCAACCCGCGTCTCTGAGGTATAGGCGAGCGAGAAGCCGGACAGCGGCTCGGTCGAAAGATTGAAAAGCGTGAAGGTGAGGCGCCCGAAACTGCCCTCGATCGGCCTCCAGCTTGCTTCCAGATGGTAATCGGCCATGGTCGTGCCCTGCCTCGTCGCTGAGTGGCCGGGATCGCGGTTGGTCTTCCGGCATGCTTTCGCAGCTTAGCTTTTTCGAGGCGGCAATGGAATCGGCGCGCGGCTCCAAGACGGAGCAGGCGGTAAAGACTGCGCGGCGCTGGAGGCAGCGACGCGCTTTGATGAGCAAGCTGTGACCTGCAAGGAAAACGGCGCGGCCTTCGCCGCGCCGTCCTCACTCTGCTGCCAACGCCGGCGGATGTCTGTCATCCGCCTCTTCCTGGATGGCGTCGGCATGCTGGCCTGGCTCGTCCTTTGCTTTCGGCTCCCGGCCGAAGAAAAGGGCGTAACCGGCGGGCAGAACCAGAATGGTGAGCACGGTCGCAACCAGGATGCCACCCATCATCGCGTAGGCGAGCGGACCCCAGAAGACACCGCGCGAGATCGGGATCAGCGCCAGCACTGCCGTCAGCGCCGTCAGCATGATCGGCCGGAAACGCCGTACGGCCGCGCCGACGATCGCCTCCTGCCGGTGCATGCCGGCCTTGATATCCTGGTCGATCTGATCGACCAGGATGATCGAGTTGCGCATGATGATACCGAGCAGCGCGATGACGCCGAGGATCGCCACGAAGCCGAAGGGCGCGCCGCTGATCAGCAATGCGGCAGCCGCACCGATGATGCCGAGCGGACCGGTGGCGAGCACCAGCATTGCCTTGCCGAAATGCTGCAGCTGCACCATCAGCAGCACGATGATGACGGCGAGCATGATCGGCGCCTTGGCGGCGATCGACATCTGGCTTTCCGCCGCATCTTCGGCGCCGCCCTGGATCTCGACATTGTAGCCGGCAGGCAGGCTGTCGCGCAGGTCCTTCATGTCGGCATACATCTTCATTACCACGTCGTTCGCCTGCACATCGTCAGGCAGCGTGGCGCGCACGGTGATCGTCGGCAGGCGGTTGCGCCGCCATTCGATGCCCTGCTCCATGACGGGCACGACCTTGGCGACCTGCGAGACCGGCACGAAGCCGCCGAAATCCGTCGGCACATAGACCGAGTTGACCGCTGACAGCAGCGAGCGGCTGGCATCCGGCTCGCGGGCGACGATCGAGACCGTCTCCTCGCCGTCGCGGAAATCGTCGAGCGCGGCACCCGACATGGCGGTCTGCAGCATCTGGCGCACGCGCTGCGAGGTGACGCCGAGTGCCCGGGCGCGGTCCTGGTCGATCACCAGCTTCATCCCCGGCACCTCTTCCAGCCAGTCGTCATGGATGGCGCCGAGCATCGGATTGGCCTGGAAGCGCGCCTTTACCTGATCGGCGATCTCCCTGACTTCCTGGCGGTCGGGCCCCATGACGCGCATCTGCACCGGCCAGCCGGTCGGCGGACCGAGGAAGAGGCGGTCGACCTTGCCGCGAATATCGGGGAAGTCTTCCGCAAGGATCGTCCGCAGCTTGACGATCAGCCGCTCGCGTGCCGGTTCGTCGTTGGCCATGACGAGCAGCTGAGCGAAGTTCGGATTGCGCAGCTGCTGGTCGAGCGGCAGGAAGAAGCGCGGCGCGCCTTCGCCGATATAGGTGGCGATGAACCGCTTGTCGGGATCATCCATCATCTTGGCTTCGAGCGCCTTTGCCTGTACCTCGACTTCCTTGATGCTGGTGCCCTCGGGCAGCCAGAGATCGACGAGAATTTCCGGCCGCGAAGATTGCGGGAAGAAATTCTGCGGAATGAACTGGAAGGCCCAGAGGCTGGTGACGAAGGTGCCGAGTGTCAGCAGCAGCACGATGACGCGGTGGCGCACCGCCCAGCCGACCGTGCTGCGCAGCCGACGGTAGAAGCCGGTGTCGAAGGCGTCGTGATGCTCGCCAGCGTGATGGCGCTGCTTGAGGATCATATAGCCGAGCCACGGCGTGAAGTAGACCGCGACGAACCACGAGGTGACGAGCGCGATGCCGACGACGTAGAACAGAGACCGCACATATTCGCCGGCCGTCGAGGCGGCAAAGCCGACTGGAATGAAGCCAGCCGTGGTGATCAGCGTGCCGGTCAGCATCGGGAAGGCGGTCGAGGAATAGGCAAAGCTTGCCGCCTCGATCTTGACGAGCCCCTCCTCCAGCTTTCGCTCCATCATCTCGACGACGATCATCGCATCGTCGACGAGCAGGCCGAGCGCGATGATCAGCGCGCCGAGCGAGATGCGCTGCAGGTCGATGCCGAGTTCGTACATCAGCGCAAAAGTGGCTGCGAGCACCAGTGGAATGGCGATGGCGATGACGAGACCCGATCGCCAGCCGATCGACACGAACGAGACGACCAGCACGATGATGAGAGCTTCGCCGAGCGCATGCATGAATTCGCTGACCGCATCCGTCACCACGTCGGGCTGGTTGGCGATCTGATCGACGGCGACGCCGTAGGGCAGCGCCTCTTCGAAACGCTGATAGGTCGCCTCTACGCCCTTGCCGACATCGGTCACATTGAAGCCCTTGGCCATCACGACGCCGACCTGAACGCTGTCGTGGCCGTTGAAACGGTACTTGCGCTGGTAGGGATCTTCGAGACCGGGACTGACGGTGGCGATATCGCCGAGGCGCGTCACCTGGCCGCCGGCGCGAAGGCGCAGCTCGCGGATATCGGCCGCCTTCTTCACGTCGCCTTCGACCGATATGCGCACCGAGCGCAGGCCGGTATCGACCGAGCCGGCCGGATCGACATTGTTCTGGCCCTTGATGGCGTTCTGCAGATCGAGGATCGTCAGGCCGCGCTCGGCGAGCGCCTTGGACGAGACGTCGATATAGATCTTCTCAGGCTGGTCGCCGATGATGACGGCTTTCTCGACGCCCGGCGTCGTCAGCAGCATGTCGCGCGCCTGGATCGCGAATTTCTTCAGTTCCGGATAGGAATAGCCTTCGCCACTGATCGAATGCAGCGTGATGAAGGTATCGCCGAACTCGTCGTTGAAATAGGGCCCGAGCAGGCCCTGCGGCAATTCGCTGGAGATATCGCCGACCTTCTTGCGCACCTGATAGAAGGCATCGGCCACTTCTTCCGAATTCGTGTCACCCTTGACCTGCAGGGTGATGATCGCACTGCCTGCTCGCGTATAGGACTTGACCCAGTCGATATGCGGCGTTTCCTGCAGCTTGCGCTCGATCTTGTTGACAACCTGATCTTCCATTTCCTGGATGGAAGCACCCGGCCAGATCGCCTGAACGACCATGACGCGGAAGGTGAATTCGGGGTCCTCGCGCTGGCCCATGCGCATCAGACCGAGCACGCCGGTGATGATGATAAGCCCGAAGAGGAAGCGGGCGATGCTCGGATGTCCGATCGCCCAGCGCGACAGATTGAAGGGCCGCTTTTCGGTGGTGGTGGCGTCCATGGTCTTGTTCCCTATCCTATGGCGCTATCAGCGGACCGTCTGGTCCGTGGCGGCCAGGGCCGACTGCTGGTCCGGCACCTTCACCTTCAGGTTCTCGCTCATGAATTGCGTGCCGGCGGAAACGACGAGATCGCCGGTATCGAGACCCTCGCTCACATGCACGCCGTCGCCAGTGAAATCGGCGACCTTGATGTCGCGGCCATGGACGGTCGCCGTGTCGCGGTCGACGGTCCAGACCATCTGCTTGCCGTCCTTTTCAGCCAGGGCGCTGAGCGGGATTGAGACATAGCTGTTGCCGTTGCTGACGTCGGCCTCGATCGTCGCCGTCATGCCGAGGAGCACGCGCGGATCGTTCGGCAGGCTCACCCGGACTGCAAAGGTGCGCGACTGCTGGTCGGCGCTTCCGGAAACCTCCCGCACCTTGCCTTCGAGCACCAGCCTGTCGTCGGCCCAGAAGCTGGCCTTGACTGTCTTGCCCGGCTTGAATTCGGCAATGTCGTTTTCCGGAACCGCGATCTGCACTTCCTTTTCGCCGTCGATAGCGACCGTAACGACCGGGGTGCCGGAGGCCACGACCTGACCCGTGTCCGCATTGACTGTGGTCACGATGCCGTTCTGGCCGGCCTTGAGCTCGGTGTAGCTCACCTGGTTCTTCGCCTGGTCGAGAGCGGAAAGTGCGGCATCGCGCTGCGAGATCGCCTGGTCATGGCTGAGCGAAGCCTGCTCGACCTGCGACTTCGGGGCGACGCTCTTGTCGAAAAGCTGCTCGGCGCGTTTGTTGACCAGATCGGTGGTTTCGACGCTCCTCTCCGCCGCGGCGAGATTGGCTTCCGCCGTCTTGACCGCCAGCTGGTAATCCGTGGCATCGACACGGGCGAGAACGTCACCCGGCGTCACCCGGTCGCCGATATCGACGAGGCGTTCGGTGATCTTGCCGGCGACGCGAAATCCGAGGTTCATCTCCGTGCGCGCCTTGACCGAGCCCGAATAATCGAGCTTGCGTGTGTCGCCGGCCTTGGCGATCTCGACGACCTTCACCGGCCGGATGACGTGCTTGACCTCAGCCTTCTCTTCCGAGCAGGCGGAAACGCCGATGCCGATGGCGCCGACGAACATGAGACTGGCGATTGACGGCATGCGATGGCTGAGGGTCTTGAGCGAAAACATCTTCCGCACTCCTGGATTGTTTCGGGATTCGACGGCGGCTGCCGTCCATTATTTCTTCAGCGCCCTGATCACGTAATTGATCAGTTCGTCGACGCTCGCGCGGTTGGTTTTGGCAAGACATTGCGCCACCATTTGCGGGTGGCAGAGAGTGTTCGTCGCAGCACCGAAGCAGCGCGAGGCAACGACCGGGTCCTGCTCGGCGAATTCCCCGGCTGCAATGCCTTCGGCGATGATTTCGGCAATGAGATCATGAACACGATCGATATGCTTTTCGATGACATGCCAGTCGCGCTCGATCGCGACGACGATCATCTCGTGCACCTTCATCTCGTCCAGCATCAGATCGAGCGTCAACTGATGCTGGGTCTCGACATAGCGGCGCAGCCGCTCGCTGGCGCTGATCGGCTGATGGCGGATGTCGTAGGCGATTTGATAGGCGGTGGCGAGCATGCGCCCGCAGAGTGCTTGATGGATTTCCACCTTGGAGGCGAAGAAACGATAAATATTGGCCGGCGACATGCCGAGATCGCGGGCAATGTCGGCCACGGTTGTCTTGCTGTAGCCATAATGCCGAAACAGCCGCTCGGCCGCATCGAGAATGCGCGTGACATTCTCCTGCCGCGCGACGTCCAGCGTATTTTCCGCGATGTCGTTCATAAGTTTCGGGACCTGATTTACGACTGACGATTTTCGAATTTCGTCAGTCGTAAAATATCAGGCGTTACTTGTCAAGATGCTGTAGAGCAGCACAAGGTGTCGCGGGACGAATCCGGCGGAGGCGATAACTCGAGATGATCGATAAATGGCAAGAAAGATTCTCCCGCAGCGTCGTCCCGGCGACCGACGGCATCGGACTAGGTGGACCCTGGAATGCGGGCGCACCAAATGGAAAGCGCCGCGGCGACAAGCGCGCGGCACTTCATCCATGGAGTGACGGGTCAGACGACCTTGACGTCGAGTGTGATCGGAACCGACGCAAGCGCCTTGGAAACCGGGCAGCCGGCTTTCGCCTTGTTGGCAAGTTCGGTGAAGGTCGCTTCATCGGCACCGGGAATACGGCCGGAGAGCGAGAGATGGATGGCGGTGATGGCAAAACCGCCCTCGACGCTTTCGAGCGTCACCTTGGCGGAGGTTTCCATATGCTCGGCGGTAAAGCCGGCTTCACCGAGGATCAACGACAGCGCCATGGTGAAGCAGCCGGCATGGGCGGCACCTATCAGCTCTTCCGGGTTGGTGCCGGGGATGCCTTCGAAGCGGCTTGCAAAGCCGTAGGGATAGTCCTTCAGGGCGCCGCTTTGCGTCGAGATCAGGCCTTTGCCGTCCTTGAGGCCACCCGTCCAATGGGCCGAAGCCGTGCGATTGATCTGCATGCCGTCCTCCTGTTTTCGATTGTGCTTTCAGAAAGCGGCGGGGCGCCGCTCCGTGCCTGCGGGAGATCAGATAGCCTTCCCGATGGGCAATATAATGCTCTATGCCGAGAAGACGACAGGCATGTAAAAATAGCGGGATCGAAGCCCTTCAGGCGGGATGCTGCAGCACGCTGAGGCCGCCGTCGATCGTCAGGTAGGTGGCATTGATGAACGGGCACTCGTCGGAGATCATGAACACGGCCGCCATGGCAATCTCCTCCGGCGTCGCGATGCGCCCGCCGGGATGCAGTTTCATCGTCTCGGCCTTTGCCGCCTCCGGATCAGGGAAGCCGTTCCAGTAATCGATCACCTTCTGCGTCGAGACATAGCCCGGCGCCAGCGCGTTGACGCGGATATTGCGGGCGGCATATTCGAGCCCTAAGGATTTCGTCATTCCGAGCAGGGCGTGTTTTGCCAGCGGATAGGGAAATGTGTGCGGGATGATGGTGAAGGCGTGCGTCGAGGCGATGTTGAGGATGACGCCGCCGCCCTGTTTGATCAGGCCCGGCAGCACCGCCTTGCAGCAGTTCCATGCGCCCTTCAGATTGATGTCGAAGCAGCGGTTCCATTCCTCGTCCGTCGTCTCGAGCGGTTCGGCGAAGACATTGACCCCGGCATTGTTGACGAGCGCGTTCAGCTGTCCGATTTCTTCATTCGCCTGAGCGACCAATGTGGTGATCGTCCCGGCATCGGTAATATCGGCCGGCAGATAACCAAGACGGCCGCCACTGCTCTGGAGCTCTTTCGCCGCCTGCGCCAGCAGCGCCGCATCGCGATCGACGAGAAAGACGGCGGCATCCTCCCGCATGAAAGCCTTTGCGATCGCCAGGCCGATACCCTGCGCAGCACCTGTTATCAGGATGTTCTTGCCCTGCAGGCGGCCGCTCATCTACCCCTCCTCCGGTTGAACCGGCAGCGCCGACATCAGCATCGTCACCGTGCCGGCAAGAGCCTCCCCCGGCGCAAGTGGCGCGAGCCCACCGAAATCAGGAAGGTGATGGCCGTTCGGCAGGTGGCTCATCGGCTCGAGGCAGAAGAAGTCGCTCCGGTTGACAGGCATATACAGCATGAAGCGATCGAGCGCACCGTCGGCTTCCAGCGCCGCCTGAATCCCAAGTTCCGGCCAGGCGATCGCAGCTCGCCCATTCCAACCCTCGAAGGCATTGTTCATCCATCTCTGCGGCAAAGGCCTTTCGGATCTGAAATCGAAATAGTCCGGCACAGGGCCAGGCATCTCTGGCAGATGGTCCGGCCGCTCGCTCCAATAGCGATCAGCCGCAATCGTCAGTCGCGTCTTTGGCGTGCGCGCGAAGAAGGGATGTTGACCGAGCCCGAAAGGAAGAGCCGCTTCGCCGCGGTTTTCCACGGAAAGCCTCAGCACCAGCGCATCGCCGGCGAGACGGATCTCCTGTCGGGTAAGATAGGCATAAGGTGAAACACTGTCGGCGCTGCGGGAAAAGCAGAACTGCGCATGCTCCGGGCTGGAGTCTTCAAGCTGCCAGAGGCTGAGCCAACCGTCGCCGTGCCGATAGAGCGGATCGGAAGTATTCGGCTGGAAGGCATAGTCGCGTCCGGCAAAGGACATGGCGTTGCCTTCCACGCGATTGCCGAATGGCACCATCGCGAAATTCGCCATCATTCCTTCAGGACCGCCGGCCGCCACGAGAAAGGGGATGCCTCGATACGTCGCGGCGGTGACGGCGGCACCCCGACGGCTGACCCGGACGGCGAGGTCGCCGTGCCTCAATTCGATGTCGTTACCGGCTTGTCCCTGGTTCATCCGCGCCGTCCCGCAGCCGAAGACCTCAAATTGTCGAGCAACACTGCGATCAGCAGGATCAGCCCGCGTACCACATACTGATAGAACGCCTGGATATTCAAGAGGTTCATGACGTTTTCGGCGATGCCCATGATCAGCACGCCGACAATGACGCCACTCATCGCCGCCCGGCCGCCGGCCAGCGAGACGCCGCCGAGAACGCAGGCCGAAATCACCGAAAGCTCAAGCCCTGTCGCCGCATTCGGCTGGCCGGAGGTGATGCGCGAGGCAAGCAGAATGCCGGCAATGCCGCAGACAAGCCCCTGCAGCGCAAAGATCCAGACGCGCATGTTGACGACATTGACGCCGGCAAGCCGCGAGGCCTCGGGATTGCCGCCGATCGCCAGGGTATTCTTGCCGAAGACGGTGCGGTTGAGCACGAAACCGAAGAGAATAAAAAGGATCAGCATGATCCAGATCGGCGTCGGAACGGTGAGAAATCGCGACAGGGCAAGCTGGTAGAAGGCGGGATCATTGATGCCGACGGCGCGGCCATCGGAGGCGATCAGCGCCAGCCCGCGCACGATCTGCATGGTCGCAAGCGTGGTGATCAGCGCATTGATGCGAAAGCGCGCAATGACGATACCATTGACGAAACCAACGACGGCGCCGCAAAGCAGGGCGGCGAGCAGCCCGACGGGAATGGAGCCCGTCGCATTCGAGACCATCACCGCGATCATGCCGGAGAAGGCGACGATCGATCCGACCGAAAGGTCGAAATCGCGCGACGCCAGGCAGAACATCATCGTGCAGGCGACGATGCCGATCGTGACGACCGACTGCAGCAGCCCCAGCATGTTTCGCTCGGTCAGGAAGTTCGGAACGAAGAGCGAGACGATCACGAAGGCGGCAGCGAAGATCACCACCAGCCCTTGTTCGCCGAGAAGAATTTTTTTCAACGAATTCATCGTCCGTATTCCTGGTTCCAAAAGGTGCCTGCGGCATTCTTGTCGGGAAGCGCCGCCGTCAGGATGCTGCGCTCGTCGAAATCCGGACGGGTGACAGTGGCCGCCACCCTGCCCTGGCACATCACCATGATGCGATCGGAGATGCCCATGACTTCGGGCAACTCGCTGGATATGACCACGATCGCCATGCCGCCGGCCGCAAGGTAGTAGAGGATTTCGTAGATTTCCGATTTCGCCCCGACATCGATGCCGCGAGTCGGCTCGTCGATGACGAGGACCTTGATCCCCTGCTCCGACAGCCAGCGGCCGAGAATGACTTTCTGCTGGTTGCCGCCCGAGAGGTTGATGATGTCCTGCTTGCGCGACGGCGTCCGCACTCGAAGCTTGGCGATAAACCGATCTGCCAGCGCTGCCTCTCGTCTCGGGCTCAGAATGCCGAAGGGCGAAAAATGCCGGCGCGACGAGATCGCGATATTCTCCTCGATTGATCGCCCTTGGATGATGCCGTCGAACTTGCGGTCCTCGGGGCAAAGCACCATGCCGGCATTGATCGCCGCTTTCGGATTGTTCGGCGAAACGGCAACGCCGTCGATCGTGACCTGGCCCTGATGCCTGGCATCGGCGCCGTAAAGCAGCCGCGCCATCTCGCTGCGGCCGGCTCCGATCAGGCCGAAGAAACCGAGGATTTCGCCCTGGCGGACGGAAAAGCTGATCGGATGGCGTAGCCTCGGCCCCGACAGGCCCTTGACCTCCAGCCGTATGTCGCCGAGCGGACGTTCGCGCCATCCCCAGACATTGCTGATCTCGCGCCCGACCATTTCCGAGATGATCTGCTCGCGGGTGGTTTCGGCGATCTGAGGATGGTGGGCGGCAAGCTTGCCGTCACGCAGCACCGTCAGGCTGTCGCAAAGACGGAAGATCTCGTCGAGGCGATGCGAGACGTAGAGAATGACCGTTCCTTTCGCCTTCAGCCTTTCGATGAGTGAAAACAGGATTTCGCTTTCGCGGGAGGAAAGCGAGGACGTCGGCTCGTCGAGCGCAATCACCCGTGCATCGAGCATGACGGCCTTGGCGATCTCGACCATCTGCCGCGCACCGATCGAAAGCGAGGCGACCTTGGCCGACGGATCGACATCGATGCCGATCTCCTCGAGCTTCGACCGCCCCGTCTCGATCAGCGTCTTCGAATGGATGACGCCACCCTTGGCCGGAAAGCGTCCGAGCCAGAGATTTTCGGCGACGGTCAACTCCGGAACGAGTTGCAGTTCCTGATGGATGACGATGACGCCGGCATGGAAGGCGTCACGGACGGACGCATATTTCTGCTGCTCGCCGTCGATGAGGATGTGGCCGGCATCCGCGGCCTGATCGCCCGACAGTACCCGGATCAGCGTCGATTTACCCGCGCCGTTTTCACCCATCAGGCCGTGGACGGCACCCTTCTCGACAGTGAAGGACACATTCGCCAGCGCCTGCACGCCGGGATAGCCCTTGGAGATATTGCTGAATTCGAGGAAAGCCATCATCGCTCCGCCGAGAAGAGCCAGCGGCGCGCTGAGCGGCCGCCGGACGATATCATCTTGGAAGGACGATCACTCGATGCCAAGATCCTTGCGGACCTTTGCAAAATCGCCGCGCAGTGCTAGGGAACCCGAAGTCAGCGTCAGCTTTGCCGGCTCCTTGTCGTTGGCGATCCAGTCATACATGTTGAGCGCCGTCTCATAGCCGTGACGCTTCGGCGAGATGATGACGGTCCCGAAGAAGCCCGTCGCCGCCGGCTTCTTGAATTCGTTGATCGCCGATTCCGCCCCGCCGATGCCGACACCGATGACGTTGGCCGCCGGGATGCCGACCGATTCGGAAGCACGGACGGCGCCGAGGACGGCTTCGTCGTTGAGGCCGAAGGCGACCCAGTATTTCACGTCGGCATGTTTGTTGAGAACGGTAGTTGCCGCGTTGAGCGCCGCTTCCGTATCCGTCTTCGCCTGTGGCGCATCATAGATGTTTTCGGCCGGGAAGCCGGCGGACTTCAGCACCGACATCGCACCTTCGACGCGGTCGACGGCTGTCGGCAGTTGGTCATAGGAGACCCGCACGGCGCCGACATCCTTCATGTCCCAGCCGCGCTTTTTGATTTCGTCGACGATCGCCTGGCCGACGGTCTCGCCGATCTTGGTGGCCGAAATGCCCATATGCGGCACGTCTTCCAGCGGCTTGCCGTCGGCGCTAACGAGGCGGTCGTCGACCGTCATCAGCTTCAGCTGGTTGGCTTCGGCCTTGGCGACGATGCCCGGGCCGAGCTTGACGTCGGGCGTGCAGATGATGAAGCCCTGCGCACCCTGGGCGCCGAGATTGTCGATCGCCGACTGGACCTTCTCGCCGTCTTCGGCGCCGATTTTGACGACGGTGAAGCCTTTTTCCTTGGCGGCCTGGTCAGCGAATTTCCATTCGTCCTGGAACCACGGCTCCTCAGGTTGCTTGACGATGAACCCTATCTTGACGTCCGCGGAAAATGCCGAGCCGGCTGCCAGAATGGCGAAAGTGCCAGCCAGAATGGCTGCTTTGAACAAGCGCATGTCTCTCTCCCTAACTCTCAAAAACCAAGCCGCTGCCTCCCAGGCAATGTCCACTGAATTATGATAAATCATCATACCAGTCAATTGCCAATGTATGATGATTGGAATAATAGGATTATTAACGAGGTGCCGGGAGGAAGCGTCGCAAAGCGGATCGAATTCGGATAATCAGGTTCGGTTGCCTAGCACGCGAGACAGAGCGGAGAGGTGAATTGGAAATAATCGAGCGACAGAGCGGGGCCGAAAGCCGCCGCATCGAGCGCCGCCCGCGCGTACGCCGCAACGTCACGGCGGCGATCGCTCAGGATATCTGTGCGGACCGCTATCCCGCGGGCTCGCCGCTGCCCCGCGAAAACGATCTCTGCGAACTCTATGGCGTCAGCCGCACTGTCATTCGCGAATCGCTGAAAGTGCTGGAATCCAAAGGCCTTGTCCGTGGCAAGCCGCGCATCGGAACCACCGTCTGCGACAAGGATGACTGGAATATCCTCGACGCCGACGTGCTTGAATGGATGGGTCCCTATATCAAGGATTTCGACCTGCTCGGCTGCATTCTCGAAGCCCGCCGCACCATCGAGCCGGCAGCCGCCGAATATGCCGCCGAGCGCGCCAGCGCCCAGGAGATCGCCGATCTCGACAATGCCTGGCGGCAGATGCGCGACAGCGCCCGCGACCCGGAAAGCTTCACCGATGCCGACGTCATGTTCCACACGGTGCTGCTCACCGCCAGCCACAATCAAGTCTTTCGCCGCCTGTCGAGCGCCATTCACGCTGCGCTGAAATATGCGCTGCATGCCTCCAATATCGGCGTCGAGAATCGCGAGGATGCAGTGCTCGTCCACGGTCAGCTGGTCGAGGCCCTGCGCATGCGCGACAAGGCTGGCGCCCGCGAATGCGCCAACCGCATGCTTGATCTTGCGGTGCGCGATCTTGCCGCCGCCGAAAAAGCGATCGGCAGAACGAAATGACCGATCACGGCAAATCTGCGGACGCGCCGACGATCGCACACCCGGGAAGAGACTGAAAGAACAGCGATGAAGATCACCAAACTCACCACCTATATCGTTCCCCCGCGCTGGCTGTTTTTGAAGGTCGAGACCGACGAGGGCATCGTCGGCTGGGGCGAGCCGGTCGTCGAAGGCCGTGCGCTCACCGTTCAGGCCGCCGTCCATGAGCTGGAAGACTACCTGATCGGCAAGGATCCCTTCCTGATCGAGGACCACTGGACCGTGATGTATCGCGGCGGCTTCTATCGCGGCGGCGCCGCCCACATGAGCGCGATCTCGGGCATCGACCAGGCGCTGTGGGACATCAAGGGCAAGGCGCTCGGCCAGCCGATCCATTCCCTGCTCGGCGGCCAGCTTCGTGATCGTATCAAGGTCTATTCCTGGATTGGCGGCGACCGTCCCTCGGATGTCGCCAACAATGCCAGGGACGTGGTTGCCCGCGGCTTCAAGGCGATCAAGCTCAACGGCTGCGAGGAAATGCAGATCGTCGACACCAATGAGAAAGTGGAAAAGGCGGTCGAGACCATCGCCATCATCCGCGAGGCGATCGGCCCGCATATCGGCATCGGCGTCGATTTCCACGGCCGCGTCCACAAGCCGATGGCCAAGGTTCTTGCCAAGGAGCTCGATCCCTACAAATTGATGTTCATCGAAGAACCGGTGCTGTCCGAAAACAAGGAAGCCCTGCGCGATATCGTCAACCACACCTCGACGCCGATTGCGCTGGGTGAACGGCTCTTTTCGCGCTGGGACTTCAAGCAGGTCCTTTCGGACGGCTACGTCGACATCATCCAGCCGGATCTCTCCCATGCCGGCGGCATCACCGAATGCCGCAAGATCGCGGCAATGGCCGAAGCCTATGACGTGGCGCTGGCGCCGCATTGCCCGCTGGGCCCGATCGCGCTTGCCGCCTGCCTGCAAGTCGATGCCATCAGCTACAATGCCTTCATCCAGGAACAGAGCCTCGGCATCCACTACAACAAGGGCAACGACATCCTGGACTACATCTCCAACAAGGAGGTGTTCCAGTATGCCGATGGTTTCGTCTCGATCCCGCAGGGTCCAGGGCTCGGCATCGAGGTCGACGAGGCCTATGTCATCGAACGCGCCAAGGAGGGCCACCGCTGGCGCAACCCGATCTGGCGGCATGCCGACGGCAGCTTCGCCGAATGGTGAGAGCGCATAACCCCGAAAATCGAAATCGACTTTCGGAAAGGATTAGCCGCAATTCAAGTGATGGGGTCGCGCAGGCGGCCCTTTTTCATTCGCCGTGTAGGATGTCGGGGATCTCGTCCGTCATTGTGAAAACTCAAAGAGGAGATTTCAGGATGGCCAGAGCAATCGCAATCATCGTCGCCCGTATCATATTCAGCTTCGTCTTCTTCATGGCCGCCGGCTTCAAATTTGCCGATATCGGCGCAACAGCAGGCTATATCACCGCTGCCGGCTTTCCGATGGCGACATTCCTTACCTGGGTCGCCGCCTTCTTCGAGATCGCGCTGGCACTCGCATTTATATCAGGCGCCTTCTTCACCGAAGCCAGCCTGCTCGCAGCCATCTATGTGATCTTCCTCGCTTTCGCCTTCCACGGCCCATCCCATTGGCAACAAAACCAGGCCGAATTCGGCTTCTTCATCGATCACTTTACCTTCCTCGCCGGTCTGCTCTTTGCCGCCGTCCACGGACCGGAGAAATGGACACTGCAACACAGCCTGCTCAGGAGGAGCTAACGATCCGCTCTCGTTTCGGAACCAACTGCCGCGCCGAACAGTTCGCATGTCGGCAAAACGGCAAGGAGAGCCCACCCATGGAGCTGAAGGGAAAGATCGCACTGGTAACAGGCGCCGGTTCAGGCATCGGCAAAGCGGCCGCGTTGCGGCTCGCCGCCGAGGGGGCAAGGGTGGCCGCACTGAGCCGCACCGCCGACGAGGTCGAAAAGACCTGCGCCGAGATCAAGGCCGCCGGCGGCGAGTCGATCGTGTTGACGGCAGACACCAGCGACGAAGCGCAAATGCGGGGCGCCGTCGCGCAACTGACCGACACCTTCGGCGGCCTCGACATCGTTGTCGCCAACGCCGGGATCAACGGTGTTTGGGCGCCGATCGACGATCTGAAACCAGAAGAATGGGACAAGACCATCGCCGTCAATCTGCGCGGCACCTATCTGACCCTGCATCTCACTGTTCCGCATCTGAAGCGTCGCGGCGGTTCGATCGTCGTCGTCTCATCGATCAACGGCACCCGCACCTTCACCACGCCGGGCGCCACCGCCTACACCGCGACCAAGGCGGGCCAGGTCGCCATGGTCCAGCAGCTTGCCCTCGAACTCGGTCGGCATGGGATCCGCGTCAATGCCGTCTGCCCCGGCGAGATCGAGACCAATATCAGCGCCAATACCAATAGCCGCCGCCGCGAGGAGACGGAGGTTCCGGTCATCTGGCCTGAGGGCGATATCCCTATTGCCGGCGGAAAGGCCGGCAAGAGCGAGGATGTTGCCGAATCCATCCTCTTCCTTGCCTCCGACCGCGCCCGACACATCACCGGTACACCGATCTGGATCGACGGCGGCCAAGGCTTGTTGCGATGACCCTTGAACGTGTCGCGGCGTATCAGCCGTTCAGCCGGGCGCTGTCGAGCGTATAGAGTTCCTGCGCACGCTGAACGCCACGCAGGGCATAACGTCCGACGCAGGCGAGCGCGGTGCGCTCTTCCTCCGGTATGGCTGCGGCGAAATCGGAGGAGATCAGCAGGTTGAGATCGACAGAGCGGCACATCGAGGCGATCCGGCTGACCTCGTTGACTGCAGGACCGATGACAGTGAAGTCGAGCCGGTCCTGGCTGCCAATATTACCGTAGAAGACATCACCGATATGCAGGCCGATATAGACGTCGGTCGTCGCCCGGCCGTCGGCCGCGCGCGCCGCATTCAGCGTGATTAGCTTTTCCCTCAGCAGCGACTCGGCGCTCAGCGCCGCACGACACGTTTCGGCCGGCACCTCGCCCTTGAAGATGGCGAGCACACCGTCGCCGATCAGCTTCAGCACGTTGCCGCCGGACTCGTGGATCGCCGTGATCACCGCCTCGCTATAGTCGTTGAGCAGCGGGATGATTTCCTCCGGCGGCACGCTGTCGGAAATTTTGGTGTAGTTCAGCAGGTCGGAAAACCAGAGTGCCGCGGAAATCCGCTCCGATTTGCCGCGGCTGATCTTTCCCTCCATCACCTGGCGCGCGGCGTCCTCGCCGAGATAGACTTCTGCAATGGTGCGGGCGATGCGGCCGAGCGCGATGCATTTGATCGCCAGCCCCAACACCGGCACCAGCTTGCGCAGGATGGCGAGGTCGTGATCGGAGAAGCCCTCAGGATGTTTCGTCGCAAAATGCGAGAAGAAGCAATCCATCTCGCCGATCGTGCCAGCCTCGGAAAAACGATGCATCATAGCCACGAAATCCGTGTGGCCGGCTTCGGCGATCGTATCGAGCATGGAGAAATCGATCGGATCGCCGAAACCGAGACGCCGGCGTATCTCCCGCTCGTTGCGAGACCAAAGATGATAGAAGGCCGAACGCTGCCAGTTCGACGCCGCTTCCCCCGAAATCGTCGGACCATATTCGAACTCGGCCTGGATCTCCTCGATACTGTCCCAGCGGAAGGCGCGGCCCTCATGCACCGGATGCAGCGTATCCATCAGCGCCAAGCCGCGGTCGAGCGGCAGGCCGGCATCCCGGCAAGCCGAGCAGAAGCCGGTCATGAGCTCGGATTCGGAAACCCCCTTCAGTCCCTGCTCGGTCACCCAGGCTGCAATCGTGCTGACGTCGCTGTAATCCATGCCGCTCACCTTCACTCGTGCCAAAGCTGTAGCCCGAATTTGGCACGGAAGGAAAGCCAATTGGCTCAATCGGGCGCGGGCATATTGTAGGGCGTGACGATTTCGACTGATGAGAGCGAGGGCGTAACCGTGCGCGGCAAGGCGGTCGCCCGACTCATGATCGCCCGGAAGGCCGAACGCGCATCGGTTTTGAGATCATGATGCAGCACGAAGCCGATCCGACGCGCCGCAAGCAGGGCGCGATTATCGGCATCGAGATCATGGGCGACGAAAACGCGGACGGGGCGTTCGGCCATGTCGAAGGCCGCAAGCACCGCCCGGTTGCCGCCGCCGATCGAATAGACGGCGTTGATGGCGGGGTCGGCCGCAAGCGCTGCCGTGGCAAGCGTTCCCGTCGCCACATCGGTGCCGTGCCCCTCGCTGATTTCGGTAATGCCGATGTCGGGATAACGGGCGCGGATGACGCGGCGAAAGCCGATTTCGCGCTCCTCCTCGCCGCGGAACCTTCCGCTCGACAGCGTTACCAGCACCTTGCCGCCGCCATCACTCCCGAGGAATTCGCCGATGAGATAGGCGGCGGTCTCTCCCGCCGCCCGGTTGTCGGCGCCGGCATAGGCGATCCGCGCCGAATTCGGCAGGTCGGTCACCAGCGTCACGACAGGAATACCGGCCGCATCCGCCCGCGCGACGGCGGCGGCCACCTCGGTGACGTCAGGCGCCTTGAGCACGATGCCGTGCGTGCCGCGCAGCCGGATGCGATCGAGAAGCTGCGCCAGCTCGGCCGGCTTCATCACCTCGGCAAAATGGAACCGGCAGCGGAAGATGCCCGGCAGGAAGGTCGCCATCTCCGCCTCGAAGGCGGCCCGCACCGCATCGCTGAAACGCTGCGGCGTCTCCATGACGATATCGATTGCCAGCATGCGGCCGCTGCCCATTGCCCCTGGCTGCTGCTTCTCCAGCTCCGCGATCGCCGCCTTCACCCGCATCTCGGTCTGCCGGCGCACTCCCGGTCTGCCGTTCAGCACCCGGTCGACGGTCGCGGTGCTGAGCCCTGCCTGGAAGGCAATATCCTTGACGAGAAAGAGGTGTGCCATGCGACCGGCCTGATGGTTTTTTGATTGATTTCTGATCTATATCACCTGGCATCACGGCGTATAGTGCCTCCATGGAAAGAGGGAGGAGCCCGCCATGAAAACCGACAACCAGCAGAAACTGCGCGCCGACCGCGTCTGGCTGAGCGAAGACGCCTGCGATCTCGATGAGTTTCGCGCCCTTGCGGAAAAGACGACGGCACTTGCCGATTACCCCTCGGCGTCTGTGGTCGAAAAAAACGTGCTGATCTATGACAGCAGCAAGGTGATGACGGCGGCTGCAACGCCAGAAGGCCGACGCGCGGTCCTGGCGGAAATCTGCGAGGCCTTCGGCGATGGTCCTGGTGTCGTCGTGTTCAAGCGCGCTTACGAAGACACCGGCATCATCGACCGCGCCAGCACGATCTTCGATGCGATCATCGAGGAACAGCACCGCACCTCGACCGGCGGCGGCGACCACTTCGCCAAGCCCGGCGCCAACGACCGCATCTGGAATTCGCTGGAAAAACATTGCCTCGCCGATCCGGCAAATTTCGCCGAATATTACGGCAACGCCATCGTTGCGCTGGCAAGCGAAGCCTGGCTCGGTCCGAGCTACCAGATGACGGCGCAGGTCAACCGCGTCAATCCGGGCGGTTCGGCGCAGTCGGCGCACCGCGACTACCATCTCGGCTTTCAGTCCTCAAAGGTGATTGAGCAGTTCCCGGCACATGTGCATCGGCTTTCGCCGGTGCTGACATTGCAGGGTGCGGTCGCCCATTGCGATATGCCGCTCGAAAGCGGCCCGACGCTCTTCCTGCCGTACAGCCAGACCTATGTACCGGGCTATCTCGCGCTGAAGCGGCCGGAGTTCCGGGACTATTTCGAGACCAACCATGTCCAGTTGCCACTCGAAAAGGGTGACGTCGTCTTCTTCAATCCCGCCCTCTTCCACGCCGCCGGCACCAACCGCTCGGCCGGCATCAAACGTGTCGCCAACCTCCTGCAGGTCTCCTCCGCCTTCGGTCGGGCAATGGAAACCGTCAACCGCGAGAGAATGAGCGCTAGGCTGTTTCCCGCCTTGAAGACCTTGCAGGGCAGGCTCTCGCCTGACGAAATCGCCAACGCCGTCGCCGCCTGCGCCGAGGGCTACTCCTTCCCGACCAACCTCGACCGCGACCCGCCGCTCGGCGGACTGGCGCCGAAGACACAGGCGCAACTGATGCACGAGGCGTTGCGGGAAGGCTGGAACGATGAAGTCTTTACGGCAGCACTTGCCGAGCAGGCGCAGAAGAAGTTGAGCTGACGGGCAACGGAGCAAGCTGCCTATCCACACCGACGAAGGCCTTCCGCACCCGCGGGAGGCCATTCGTACGTCATCACAAAGGAGGAACCTCATGAGCACAGACCACGGTCGCCTCGACGGCAAGATCGCCATCGTCACCGGCGGCACGCAAGGGCTGGGAGCAGCCATCGCCCGTCTCTTCGCCGAACGCGGCGCGGAAGGCATCGTCATCTGCGGCCGCAACGAAGCCAAGGGCAAGGCGAGGGCGGCGGAGATTTCGGCTGCGACCGGCGCCAGGATCGTCTACGTCAAGGCCGACCTCGGCAAGGTCGAGGATGTACAGAATGTCGTGCGCACCTGTGACGAGACCTTCGGCCGCGTCGACGCGCTGGTCAATGCTGCCGCCATCACCGATCGCGGCACCATTCTCGATACCAGCCCGGAACTCTTCGACTCCATGTTCGCCGTCAATGTTCGTGCGCCGTTTTTCCTGATGCAGGAGGCGGTGAAGGTCATGCGCCGCGAAAACATCGAGGGTACGGTCGTCAATATCGGCTCGATGTCAGCCAAAGCCGGCCAGCCCTTCATCGCCGCCTATTGCGCCTCCAAGGGCGCGCTGGAAACGCTGACGAAGAACACCGCCTACGCGCTCCTGCGCAACCGGATCCGCGTCAATGGTCTGAACATCGGTTGGATGGCCTCCGAGGGCGAGGACCGGATCCAGCGCGAATATCACGATGCCCCTGCCGATTGGCTGGAGAAGGCGGCGGCAAGCCAGCCCTTCGGCCGACTCGTCGATCCGCACGAGGTGGCGCGCGCCTGCGCTTACTTGTCGTCGTCCGAATCCGGCTTGATGACCGGCTCGGTCATCTGCTTCGACCAGTCGATCTGGGGCGCTTACGACGGCTCGCCGCATCCGGTCGCGGCCCTCTGAAGCGACCGGAGCCCGGCATTTCCATCGCCGGGCTCTGGCACCTCCAGCTTTTTGCCGCTAGGAAAAGAACGGCAGCATTCAGGGAGGAAACTGGCATGGGCGACAATCCGATTTATGAGATCCGCGACGAACGCTTCGGTGCAATGGTCATCGGCAGCGCCGGCCTCGAGGAGCTTTATTCCGGCTGCCGCTGGACGGAAGGCCCCGTCTGGTTTTCCGATCTGAACTGCCTTCTTTGGAGCGATATCCCGAATGAACGCATGATGCGCTGGACACCGGATGGTACGGTCTCCGTCTTCCGCTCGCCCTCCAACTACGTCAACGGCAACACCCGCGACCGGCAGGGCCGGCTGGTCTCCTGCGAACATGGCGGGCGCCGTGTCACCCGCACCGAGACGGACGGCACCATCACCGTTCTCGCCGACAGCTATCATGGCAAACGGCTGAACTCGCCGAACGACGTCGTCGTGCACTCCGACGGCGGGGTCTGGTTCACCGACCCGACCTACGGCATCCTGTCGGATTATGAGGGCCACAAGGCCGAGCCCGAGCAGCCCACGCGCAATGTCTACCGGATCGACCCCGTAAGCGGGACGATCAATGCCGTCGTCGAGGATTTCATCCAGCCGAACGGCCTTGCCTTCTCGCCTGACGAAACCAAGCTCTACATCGCCGATTCCGGCTCCGCAAAACATGAAGTGCCGCGCCATATCCGCGTTTTCGACGTCATCGACGGCAGGGCGCTTGCCAACAGCCGCTACTTCTGCAGCCTCGATGTCGGCCATCCCGACGGCTTCCGTTTCGATATCGCCGGCAATCTCTGGACGAGTGCCTCCGACGGCGTGCACTGCTTTTCGCCCGAGGGAACGCTGCTCGGCAAGATAAGGGTGCCGCAGACGGTGTCCAACCTCACCTTCGGCGGCCCCAAGAAAAACCGGCTTTTCATCACCGCGACGCGTTCAGTCTATTCGATTTATATCAAGACGACCGGCGCGCAATATCCATAGATCAGGCCTTCGCCTTGTCGGGGCGGCCGTGCAGCGGCTCGGCCCGATGCCAGTTTTCCAGGATGCGGCCATCGGTGTGTTTCTGCTTTGCCCAGCGGATGCCGTTCGAGATCACCTTATGCACGGTTTTGTCGTGATAGATCGGATAGGTCTCGTGGCCGGGGCTGAAAAAGAAGATGCGCCCACGCCCGCGCTGGAAGGTGCAGCCGCTGCGGAACACCTCGCCGCCGGAATACCAGGAAATGAACACCAGCTCGTCCGGCTGCGGAATATCGAAGGGCTCGCCATACATTTCCGAGGCATTGACCTCGAAATAGGGCGGCAACCCCTCGGCGATCGGATGCGAGGGATTGACCACCCAGACGCGCTCCAGGTCGCCTTCCGGCGTCTCGCGCCAGGAAAGGTTGGCATTGGTCCCCATCAGCCGGCGGAAGAGCTTGGAATGATGGCCGGAATGCAGGACCAGCAGGCCCATGCCCTTGAGCACGCGCTGCTGCACGCGGTCGATCAGCCCGTCGCTGACCTCCTCATGCGCCATATGCCCCCACCAGAGTAGCACGTCGGTATTGTCGAGCACGCTGTCCGGCAGGCCTTGATCAGGATCATCGAGCGTGCCGCGACGAATTTCGAAATCCGGATGGGCAATGCCTGACGCGATCGCTCCGTCGATACGATCGGGGTAAATCTCCTGAACCTCCTTGTGGAGCTGCTCGTGGCGTCCCTCGTTCCATATGGTGACCTTGATTGTCATGGCATTCCTCGATGTTTAGGTCTTGATGTGTCGGGCGAAACTGTCAGGCGGTTGCCGGGCGGATCACCCGGCCAGCGGAATCGAACAGATGGCAGGCGGCGGGATCGGCCGTCAGCGACACACGGTCACCCGGCCGCACGGCGATATCGCCCTCGGCGCGCACGACGATCGGCTGCTCCTGCGAGCCGACGGTCATGTAGGTCTCGACGCCGAGGCGCTCGACGATGACGACTTCGGCCGTAAAGTGCTCCTGGCCCTCGGCTGCGATCTTCAGATGCTCCGGCCGGATGCCAAGCTTGGCCTCGCCCTGCGGCACCGCGCCGTCGGCGTCGGCGAGATCGAGCGAAAGCCCGATCGGACTGTCGAGATGCACCTTGCCGGCAGCAAGCCGCGTTACAGCAACGGGAATGACGTTCATCTTCGGCGAGCCGATGAAGGTCGCGACGAATTCGTTGTCCGGCTGATGGTAGAGCGACATCGGCGCACCCTCCTGCGCCACCACGCCCTTGTTCAGCACGACGATACGGTCGGCCATCGTCATCGCCTCCACCTGGTCGTGGGTGACGTAGACAACCGTCGCCTTCAGCTCGCGGTGCAGGCGCTGCAACTCGGCGCGCATCTGCACGCGCAGCGCCGAATCGAGGTTCGACAGTGGCTCGTCGAACAGGATCAGCGCCGGCTTCTTGATGATGGCGCGGCCGATCGCGACACGCTGGCGCTGGCCGCCGGAAAGGGCGGCCGGGCGGCGGTCGAGATAGTCGGTGAGCTGCAGGATTTCGGCGACACCTTCCACCTGCCGGCGGATCTCCGCCTCCGGCACCTTCTTCAGGCTGAGCGAGAAGCCGATGTTTTCGGCAACGCTCATATGCGGATAGAGCGCATAGGACTGGAACACCATGGCGATGCCGCGCTTGTCTGGCGGCACGTCGTTGATGCGTTTGCCGTTGAGGATCAGGTCGCCGTCGTCGATGCCTTCGAGGCCGGCGATCATGCGCAGCAGTGTGGACTTGCCGCAGCCGGACGGGCCGACGAAGACCGCGAATTCGCCGTCTTCCACGGTGATGTCGACGCCCTTGATAACCTCGAGCGCGCCGTAGAATTTGCGAACGTTTCTGAGATTGATCATCTGTTTCTCTTTCTTGATCTCAGCCCTTCACGCCGCCCGAGAATGTCTGGACGAGGAAGCGCCGCGCAAAGCCGAAGGCGACGACGGCAGGCAGCAGGTAGATGAATGCCAGAGCCGTCAGCAGGCCATAATCGATCTCGTTGATGCGCAGGAAGGCGCGGAAAAGACCGAGCGGCAGCGTCTGCAGCTCCGGCGACGACAGGAAGATCAGCGGCAGCAGGAAATCGCCCCAGGCCGACATGAAGGCGAAGAGACCGGCAGCGGCAAGCCCGGGCAGCGCCAGCGGGATCAGCACCCGGCGGATGCGCTGTATCAGTGTTGCCCCATCCATCAGCGCCGCCTCCTCATAGTCCCTCGGCAGCCCGTCGAAGAAGGTCTTCATGATCCAGAGCGCCAGCGGCAATTGCATCGTCGCAAGCACCAGGATCAGCCCGAGATAACCGTCGATGAAGCCGGTCCAGCGCATGATGTCGCGGGCATAGCTGCCGAAGATCGGTCTGAGCACCGCCGCTTCCGCATTGTTCAACGTCAGCAGGAATTTGTAGAGCGGCACGACGAGCGCCGTCGGCGGCAGCACCCGGATGAGCAGGATCGCGTAGAGGAAGGGCAGCTTCCACCAGGCGCGGGTGCGCGACAGCGCATAACCGCCGAGCCCCGAAAGCACCATGACGAGCAGCGTCGCGCTAGCGACCACGAAGAGCGAGTTGAACAGCCACTTCGCCCCGTCCTCCTTGGTGAAGACGCGGATGTAGTTGGCGAAGGTCCACTGCTCCGGCCAGTGCAGGAAGAGCTGGGCATTACCGTCGAGCGAGGCAAGCAGCACCCAGAAGAAGGGCACCGCGCAGAAGATCGAGATCAGCGACAGCGTCGCATAGGCGATGAGGTCGGAGCGACCCTTGTTTGCAGTTTCGCTTGGGGAAACGACGGCCATGTCAGACCTCCACCTTCATGGCCCGGACATAGGCGATACCTAATATCAGCGAGATGACGAGCGCGACGACGGCGACCGCGGCACCATAACCCAGCTGGAACGACGTAAAGGACTGGTTGTAGATATAGATGCTGATCACCTCGGTCGCCCCGCCCGGTCCGCCGCGCGTCAGCGCATAGACCAGGCCAAAGACGGCGATGGTGGAGACGGCCGAGATCAGCATGTAGAGCAGGATCGTTGGCATCATCAGCGGCAGGGTGATGCGGCGAAACATCTGCGACGGAGTGGCGCCGTCCATGCGCGCCGCCTCATAGATCTCCGCTGGAATGGTGCTGAGGCCGGCCGTCAACAGGATCATCGCCGTGGCGATGCCGCGCCAGGTGTTGACGACGATGATCATCGACAGCGGGAAGACCTGCAGCCAGTCGGCCGGCGTGATGCCGAAAAAACTGACGATGCGGCTGAGTGTGGCATTATCGCCGCCTGCCAGCATCGAGATCCACATGAAACCGGCGACGACTTCAGGGGCTGCATTCGGCAACAGGATGATCGACGAGAACACCCGCCGAAAGCGGATCGGTCGGCGCAACGCAATTGCCGAGATCAGGCCGAGCACGAACTGGCCGATCACCGCCGAACCGATGACGAAGACGAAGGTGACGAACAGGGAATTCCAGAACTTCGCGTCGTTGAAGAGCCGCGTGTAATTCCTGAAACCGACGAAACGGGGCCGAAGGGCCGCGGCCCCGGTCAGCGCTTCATTGGTGAAGCTCAGATAGATCGAATAGAGGGCCGGATAGATGACGAAGGCCAGAAGCAGCACCAGCGAGGGCAGCAGGATCAGCAGCCATTGCCGCTCGGCGCGCTTTTCATGAGAGTTTCGGGCCATGGAAGCTCACAAACCTTATCGATGGAACCGGCTTATCGAATGAAAGCGGGAAGACGCGGGCGTTGGCGCCGCGTCCCGTCCTGGCGGAAGAGAGGGTGCCGGAGCCTACTTGACCATGTCGTCGCCGAGCGTTTCCTTGACGTAGTCGACAAGGATCTTCTGGGCGCCGGCGGCATCGGTTTCCTTGCGCAGCAGCGCCTCGGTGGCGCGCGCCACACCTTCCGAGACCGTACCGAAACCGGAGGCCTGTTTCAGGAACACGCCGTTTCCGGCCGCCGCGTGGATCGGAACCAGTTCCGTTAACTTCTGGAACTCGCCATTGTCAGCCGCATCCGTGCTGGCGGGGATGTTGCCGATGCGGGCAGCGTAGGAAATCTGCGTCTCGATCGAGCCGATCTCCATCAGCGCCTTGATCGCCAGCTCGGTATTGGCCGACTTGGAATTGACGGCCCACGGCGCAGCGAGATTGGCAAGCACATATTGGCCGCTGCTCTGGCCGGGAACGGTCCAGGTGCCGACCACCTTCGTCACGTCAGGGATCGGATTCTTGCTTTCGCGACCCCAGTCGAAAATATAGCACCAGGAGCCGCAGGTGGTCGCGGCGAGCTTGCCTTCCGGGAACATCTGGTACTTCGGCACGACCCAGGGCTCGGGTCCGAGCAGCGGCTGCGTCGGCATCAGATCCTTGTCGATCAGTTCCTTGTAGACGTTGAAGACATCCTTGATGCCTTCGCCATTCAGATCGAGCTTGCCGTCGGCATCGACCAGCTGCGGCGTCTTGGAACCGACGAGCAGATGCTGGAAGCCTTCGTCGAAGGCACCGCTTCCCCAGGAGACGCCGGCCGGGAAGAGCAGGCCGTAGGCGCCGGTCTTCTGCTTGACTTCGGCCGCGCGGTCGAGAAGCTCCTGCCAGGTCTTCGGCTGTTCGGTCGAGATACCGGCCTTTTCGAGAACGTCCTTGCGATAATAGATTTCCTGGATGCCGAGCATGAACGGCATCACATAGGTTTCACCATCCGGGCTGACGGCAAGCTCCTTGGCGACGTCATAGAGGTTGGCGTAGCCGTCCCAGGCCTTGAACTCCTTGGTAACAGGCGCGAGGTAACCGGCCTCCACCATGTCGGCGACGGCAGCCGTCGTCGGGATGGAGAACAGGTCGGGCGCGTTGCCGGCGCCGAGCTCGGTCAGGAGCTTGGTCAGATAATCCTTGTCGGGTGCCGGATATTCGATGACCTCGACGGTGACGCCATATTTCTTTTCGATCCGCTCGACCGTCGACTTCATCGCATCGATGCCGGCCTGACCATGATTTGCAATTCGGATTGTTTCTGCCTGTGCCAGCGTCGAAACCGCGCTCAGCAGAATGGCGCATAGGCCGCCAAGAACCATTTTCTTCAACGGAAGTCCTCCCTTTTTTAGAGACACGGCGCCCTCCAGCACCGGTTGCGAAAATGTACACGCATTCCAAACACTGACAAGACGGTTTTTGAAAAGATTCGAATGCGAGTTTTAATATACTGATATTACTTATCTATTTAGATATTGCCATCGCCATAATGTTTGTGTAATCGTGTGCACAGCAGGGAGGAATTTCATGACTAGGAAATTGCGCCTCGGCGTCATCGGCGCCGGCTTGAAGGCGGCGGAATATGCCGAGAGCTGGGTCAAGATGCCGGAGATCGAATTTGCTGCACTCGCCGACACCACGGCGGCGTCGCGCCAGCGCCTGATCGACGTCTGCCTCGCCGCCGACACACCCAAACCGAAGGGCTTCGAGGATTATCGCCAGATGCTTGCCGAATGCCGGGGCGAACTCGACATCGTCTACGTCTCGACCCCGCACGCCTTCCATGCCGAGCAGGCAACTGCCGTCGCCGAGGCTGGCCTCGACCTCTTCCTGGAAAAGCCGATGGTGACGACGGTCACTGAAGCCGAGAGGCTGATTGCCGCGCAGAAAAAGAGCGGCGCCACCATCGTCACCGCCTTCCAGGGCGGCCTGTCGCCGCTGGTCCTCGACACGCGCCGGCGGGCTCTCACCGGCGAATTCGGCGCGTTGATCGCCATATCGGGCATGATCTGGGAAAGCTGGTCGTCCAATTATGACGGCCACTGGAAGCAGCAGCCTGATATCTCCGGCGGCGGCTTCATGTTCGACACCGGTGCCCATATGATGAACACGGTCTGCCTGCTCGCCAATTCCGATTTCGACAGCGTGTCGGCCTACATGAACAATCACGGCAGACAGGTCGATATCGCCACCGCCGTCTCCGCCCGGCTGAAGAACGGCGCGCTCGCGACATTGACGGCCGCCGGTGAAGGCCCTCCGGGCTGCGCTTCCTATATCACCTTCTTCTATTCGAAGGCGATCGTGCGCATCGACGCCTGGGGAGGCTGGCGCGAGATCAGTATCGGGCGTACCGCCGAGCCGCGCGAGGAAGCCGAGATTCTCGGCAACCCGATGAAGAATTTCCTCGCCATTCGCGAGGGAAAGATGGAAAACTCCGGCTCCGTTGAAATGGGCCTCAGATTCGCTAGGCTATGGGATGCAATCAAGGAATCGGCAGCGGCCGACGGCGCTTCCGTCAGGATCGTCGCCCGATAGGCGTTGAAGATGAGCGGTATGAGCAGACGGCGGATCACCTCGAAGGAACTGGCGAAACTCGCCGGCGTCTCCTCCGCCACCATTTCCCGCGCCTTCTCGCCGGATTCGCGCATTGGCAGCGCCACGCGCGACCGCATCCTCGCCGTCGCCCGTGAACACGGCTACCAGCCGAACGCGATCGCCCGCTCGCTGAACAACCAGCGTTCGCGGCTCGTCGCCCTCGTCGTCAATGCGATCGGCAACCCTTGCGAGGCCGAGGAGCAGCAGCTTCTCGTCCACCGTCTGCAGGCGAGACAATTGCTGCCGATCATCCTCTGCTGCGCCGATCATTCCGACCGGCTGCAGTTGATGCGCCTTGCCTCCACCTATCAGGTCGATCACGTCGTCGTCTTCTCCGACATGGTGTCGATGCAGGATGCCGTCGATATCTTCCACACGACGAAGCCGATCATCGTCTCCTTCGAGCCGCTCGAAAACGAAAGCGTCTCCAGCATCCGCATCGACGGCGCTGAGGCCGCCGACGAGATCATCGACAAGATCATCCGCGACGGCAAGAAGCGTTTCGCCTACCTCTCCGGCACCAATTCAAGCTGGATCGACAAGCTCAGGCGCAAATGGTTCGCCGATGCGCTGGCCAAGCGCGGCCTTGCTTTCGAGGCACAGGCCTTCGGTGACTACTCCTATGATTCCGGCTTCAAGGAAGCCGTGCTCCTGCTGCACCGGGATAAGGTCGATGCCATCATCTGCGGCAACGACGTCATGGCGATCGGCGCACGTGATGCAGCCCGTCGGGTGATTGGCAAGAACACGCCTGATGATATCGCCATCGTCGGCCAGGACGGCATTGCCATGGCCGCCTGGGATTGCAACGACCTGACCACGCTGAGCCTCGACCACGTCGCCTTCATCGATGCCGTCGTCGAACTGATCGAACGCCATGACGCCGAGGTCGAAGGCCCGCACAGCATCACGCTCACCTGCACCGCCCGCTGGGGCTCGACCGCCTGACAGCTCGCATACCCATTGCATCAAGGAGGATAGTATGACTCAATTTTCACGCGCCGAAAGGCGCCGCACCGTCCCTGATGCCGTAACCGGGAGAGCCTGAAATGCGTTCCGTCGTTTCCTTCAACGAAGGCTGGAGTTTCCATGAGGGCTTCGGCCAGCGTTTGCTCGAAGCTTTCGATGCGGCCAAGTCGGTCAGCCTGCCGCATACCGCCGTCGAACTGCCTTTCAGCTATTTCGACGAGACCAGCTATCAGCGCGCCTTCACCTATCAGAAGGTGCTGCGCTGGCTGCCGGAATTCGAGGGCCGCGAGGTCTCGCTCGTCTTCGACGCCGCCATGGCCGACAGCGTCGTCTACCTGAACGGCGAAGAGATCATTGCCCATAAGGACGGCTACACTCCCTTCGAGGTCCGCCTCACCGGCAAGCTCGTCAAGGGCGAGAACCTCGTCACCGTCAAGATCGACGGCAGCGAAAACCCCGACATTCCGCCTTTCGGCGGCCGCATCGATTATCTGACCTATGCCGGCATCTATCGCGACGTCTGGCTGAAGGTCACCGACCCGGTCTCGATCCGCAATCTCAAGATCGAAACCACTGACGTTCTTCGCCCGGAGAAATCGGCGACCATACGCGTCGACATCGCCAATCCCGAGGGCCGCAGCTTCTCGGCGACCGTCACCGCCACGCTGAAACAGGCCGACGGCACGGTGGTCGCCACTGCCGCGACCGAAACGATTGGCAGCCGCACCACGCTCTCGTTTGGCGGCCTCACCGGCATCGCCCTCTGGGACATCACCGATCCCACGCTCTATGACGTCACCGTCGAGCTCAGGACCGAACACGGCTCCGACCGTATTTCCACCCGGTTCGGCTTCCGCACCGCCGAATTCACGCCGGAAGGTTTCCTCCTCAACGGCAAGCCGCTGAAGCTGCGCGGCCTCAACCGTCACCAGGCCTTCCCCTATGTCGGTTATGCCGCCGGCCGCTCTGCCCAGGAGCGTGACGCCGACATCATGAAGACGGTGCTGAAGTGCAATGTCGTCCGCACTTCGCATTATCCGCAGTCGAAATGGTTCCTCGATCGATGCGACGCGATCGGCCTGCTCGTTTTCGAGGAGATCCCCGGCTGGCAGCATATCGGCGATGCCGACTGGCAGCAGGAATCGATCGAGAACGTCCGCCGCATGATCGAGCGCGACTGGAACCACCCCTCCATCATCATCTGGGGCGTGCGCATCAACGAATCGCAGGATAATCACGATTTCTACGCCGAGACCAACCGTCTCGCCCGTGAACTCGACAGCACCCGTCAGACCGGCGGCGTGCGTTATCTCACCGAGAGCGAGCTGCTCGAAGACGTCTATACGATGAACGACTTCATCCTCGGCAACGAGGAACTGCCGGGCGCCAACCGCCCGCGCACCGCGCTGCGCGCCCAGCAGGAAAATACCGGACTATCGCACAAGGTGCCGTACCTCATTACCGAGTTCAACGGCCACATGCACCCGACGAAGATTTATGACCAGGAGCAGCGCCAGGCCGAGCATGTGCGCCGTCACCTGGAAGTGCTGAATGCCGCCTATGGCGATCCCGATATCTCCGGCGCCATCGGCTGGTGCATGTTCGATTACAACACCCACAAGGATTTCGGCTCCGGCGACCGCATCTGCTATCACGGCGTCATGGACATGTTCCGTGAGCCGAAATTCGCGGCCTATGCCTATATCAGCCAGTGCGACCCTTCCGAGGAGATCGTCATGAAGCCGGTGACCTTCTGGGCGCGCGGCGAACGCAATATCGGCGGCGTGCTGCCGCTGATCATCCTGACCAACTGCGACGAGGTGGAGCTGCAATATGGCTCGCTTTCCAACCGTATCGGTCCGGACCGCGAGAACTACCCGCATCTGCCGCATCCGCCCGTCGTGCTCGACCATCGTCATTTCACTGCCGATGAGCTCGGCACCTGGGGTCTCGAATGGATCGACGGCACCTTCACCGGTTATATCGGCGGCGAGCCGGTGGCCAGCCTGACGCTGGCGGCCGATCCATTGCCGACGACCCTGGAAGTGGTTGCCGATAGCCCCACGTTGAAAGCCCGCGAACGCGACAGCACGCGCGTCATCATCCGCGCCCTCGACCAGCGCGGCCAGCGTCTGCCTTTCATGAACGACAGCATTTCGCTGAAGGTGCACGGCCCGGCAAGGATCGTCGGCCCGACCAACGTGCCTCTGCAGGGCGGCACCGCCGGCTTCTGGTTGGAGGCGACAGGGTTCACCGGCGAGATCACCGTCAAAGCGGTCTCCTCTCGTTTTCCTCCGGTGAAGGTCAGTGTGACGGCCGCCTAGCGCATAACCCGGAAATCGAAATCGATTTCGGGGTTATGCGCAAACTCAAAGTGTTAGAGCGTCCTTAGCGCATCTATAGACGCGCGGCGTTCCAATGGCCCTCACGCGATCCGCGCGTGTGTTTCGGGATCGAAGAACACGGCCTTATCGAGATTGAAGGCGAGGCGGGTGTTTTGTCCTGGCGCGATGCCGGTATCGGCGCGCAGGCGGGCGACGACGGATTTGCCGCCGAGCTTGGTGACGGCGAAGGTGTCGGAGCCGGCGGGTTCGACCACCTCGATCAGGCAATCACCCTCGGTCAGCGAGCGTGCCTTGCGGTCGGCGCCATCGGGATCGGTCAAGGCCTCCGGGCGGATGCCGAAGATCACCTGTCTGCCGGTATAGGCGCTCAGGCCGTCATTGCCTGAGATGACGGGCAATCGGAGCGGGGCGGCATTCGGCCGCTCCAGCGAGACTTCGAGGCCGCCGGCGCCGTTCTCGACGGTGGCGGTCAAGAGGTTCATCGCCGGCGATCCCATGAAGTCGGCGACGAAGATGTTGGAAGGGCTGTTATAGATCTCGGCCGGCGTGCCGAACTGCTGCAGCACGCCG